>JAZOQG010000088.1:0-3439 GCA_045656005.1 Clostridia bacterium | reverse complement strand
GCCGACAGCTTCTATATCACTTTTTTGCACGCCTGCTTCCGAAAGCGCTTTGTTTATGCCTTCAAGCATTGCATTGAGTAATGCGTCGTTGTCATTTTTCGGGGTGGGAACGGCGTGCTTTGCAAGGATGTCCCCTTTTTCATTGACAACACCTGTTTTAATGCTCATACCACCGATGTCAATACCTATGTACATAATTTTTCTCCCTTTATCAGAACTTTTCCCAAGACTTGGGCACAAACAAATTGTTATATGTATAAACCGCAAATCTGTCACTCATACCTGCAATATAGTCGGCAACAGCGGTTTCAACACCCTCTTTCCACGCAACTTCCTGCAAATGCAGAGGCATTGCGCCGGGGTTCTGGGTGTAGTATTCAAAAATCCCCTTGATTATACCGAAAACTTTCTTTTCTTCCTCTTTTGCCTTGGAGCCCACATAGACAAAGTCGAACATATAGTTGCGGAGCCTTGTCATTGCTTCCTCCACCTCGGCACTCATAACGATTTCTCTCTTGCCGTAGGAATTTCTCACCACATCGCATATGAGGGTGTTTATTCTTTGCGCGTGGGTTTCACCAAGGACATCAGTAATTATTTTGGGAATGTCCTTTTCGTTTATGATACCGCCGCGGCAGGCATCGTCAATATCGTGGTTTATATAGGCAATTCTGTCGGCAATTTGCAGAATCTGTCCCTCGAGAGTAGCCGGATTTCCTCCACCGGGGTGATTGAGGATACCGTCTCTGACTTCCCAGGTAAGGTTAAGTTTTTCCAGTATATCCACTGTACGAAGACTCTGCTGACTGTGCATAAATCCGTCCGAGCAAAGCTCGTTTAATGCCGCTTCTCCTGCGTGACCGAAAGGAGTATGTCCCAAATCGTGTCCCATTGACATTGCTTCAACAAGGTCCTCGTTAAGACGAAGGCTTCTTGCAATTGTTCTTGCAATCTGTGAAACCTCCAAAGTATGGGTAAGGCGAGTTCTGTAATGATCGCCCTCGGGAGTGATAAACACCTGAGTTTTATGCTTCAGTCTTCTGAAAGACTTGGAATGAATTATCTTGTCACGGTCGCGCTGAAATTCGGTACGCATATCGCAAAGAGGTGCTTTTTCCTCTCTGCCCCTCGTCTTTTCTGAAAGACAGGCAAAGGGGGAAAGGGTTTCTCTCTCAATTTTTTCGGTCTGTTCGCGGATTGTCATAAAAGATGCTCCTTTCAGTCAAAGTTATACTGCGCGATTTTGTCTATCTTTTTTTGCAATATTTCTTTGTTAAGCATTTAAAACCCATCTATTTTATATTATACAGAGTTATTATAACATAAATAAACTGCCAATTCAACGAAAAAAAGAAATATCAGGTAAATTTTACCTGATATTTCTTTTGCTTTATTTTACCTTCTTTATATATTCAAAAGTATAACGGAAATCGTACCTAAAACAAAACCTGCAAGCTGAGGCCTTGTCAGTTTCTCCTTAAACATAAACCTGAAGAATATGTAAGTTAAGATAAGCTGTCCTGCTCCGATGACGGGGAACATAATCGACGCCGACATTTTTATTTCCGACACAAGAATCATTACAAAAAGATTTACCACACCGTTCATTATACCGCAGGCGGAACCAAGATGCCAGCCTTTTTTAAGATAGAGTCCCATATGCTGTCTTTCCTTAATTATTGAAAGAATACCCACGCAGATAAAGACGAAAACAAGTGCCATAATCATAAATTCGTTTTTATATTCGCCGTTAAATGCATTTTGTTGTATTGTCTGTGTTACGGAGCACATACCCCCTGCGATAAAGGACAAGACAACATAGATTATCCATTTTAAAGTAAATTTTGAAGACGGTTCATCCGACTTTTTATTTATTAAGAAAACAGAAATCAGAAGAAGAAGGAGTCCCGGGAAAAAGAATTTTCCCATAGGTTCTTTTAAAAAGATAAGTCCGTAAAATGCAGGAATCATAAGGGAGTAGGAGCTTATAAGGGCGCTCAGCGATGCAGACCCTGTGGTAAGTGCAAGATATCCCGATACCAACGAAACAAGGTAGGCAAGCCCAAACCCTAATGAGTGTGGAATAACTGCCACATTAAAGGAAAAGCCGTCTGATGTAAATACAAAAAACAGTAATGCAAAAAGGCTGGAAAGCCCTGCAAAAAAGTATGTTCCGTCACCGTTTACCTTTGAACCGAAAGCTTTTTTTGTAACATTTTGCAAAGCACTAAACAACACTGTAATAAAAAGTAATAAAATATCCATGGAAATACCTCCTTTGTTAATTATAGAACATTTTTTTCAGGGTGCAAGTGATAATTGTCCTTTTTTCTTGACTTATTTTCCCTCTTGGTATAGTATGAAGATGTGAGGCAGGTGATTGTTATTAATATTAAATACGACATTGACAAAATTAAAACTGTTATTTCAGACTTTGCAAATATTACCGGACTTTCCATAGCACTTGTAGATGTGGATTTGAATACTCTGGTAACTTATGCCTATAATACCCCTCATTTCTGTGAAAAACTGCAGGCAGATCCGCAAGGTTTTTTGAATTGTATTGAATCAGACATAAAGCTGTTTGAAAAAGGGTCGGCAGAAAAGAAATTTGTTTCCCATACCTGTCATGCAGGATTGACCGACTCGGTAATGCCCATAATAAAAGACGGTGTAGTAGGCGGATATGTGCTTTTCGGCAGAGTCAGAGAGGGAAACTTTTTTGACGAAGTTTACCCCAATATAAAATGGACGGGGGAAGATTACGAAGTCTTAAAAAAAGACTATATGCAGGTCGCTTGTTTTAACAAAAGCCAGATTGAAAGCATTTCTCACCTCTGTTCCAAGATTCTGTTTGAAAACGCAATTGAGATAGAACTTGACAAACCTCTTCAGCTTGCTGTTTCTTATATTGAAAAAAATCTCGGCGGGTATTTGCCTGTGCAGTCGATATGCCAAAGTTGCCATATTTCTAAAAACACACTGTACAAACAGTTCAAGGAGGTTTATGGCTGTACTGTCAATGAATACATTATCGGTAAAAAGGTGGAAAAAGCAAAAAAGCTTCTTTTGACTACAAGGAAAACTGTGTTTGAAGTAGGTGAAGAAGTAGGTATTTTCGATGCAGCACAGTTTTCCAGAACTTTCAAAAAAACAACGGGAGTCTCTCCGAATGAATACCGAAACTCAAGGAAAGAATAAGGGAGAGAAACCTTAAAATGAAGGCAATTTAAAAAAATGAAAAAATTTATAAAAAAATGTTGACAAGAGGAAATTCCTATGTTAATATAATATGCGTGTCACGGATTGTGACCGAATTTAATACAAGCTGGTGTAGCTCAATTGGCAGAGCAGCTGATTTGTAATCAGCAGGTTGCGGGTTCGAGTCCCATCACCAGCTCCAGGGAGAGTTCCCGAGCGGCCAAAGGGGGCAGACTGT
>JAZOQG010000087.1:0-25270 GCA_045656005.1 Clostridia bacterium | reverse complement strand
GGCCTGCGTTTTGCATGTGACGCATAACAACCATCTGCAAAAAGTGACCTATGTGAAGAGAATCAGCAGTAGGGTCAAATCCTATATAAAAGGTTACTTTTTCTTTTTCCAAAAGCTCACGGATTTCTTCTTCGTGAGTTGTCTGCGCTATAAGACCGCGCTCTTTCAAAATATCAAAAACATTATTAGACATAATTTTATCCTCTTTTCTCGTAATGAAAATATTTTATCATATTTTTATATCCGTTGCAAGTGTTATTTGCAAATAAATCCAAGAATGGTAAACATAAGCGGAATCGAAAAAATACTTACAAGGTTTGACACAAATGCAGATTTTGCACCCGTTAAAGAATCTCCGCCGTAAGCCTCGGGAAAAACTATGCTGTTAAGTCCCATTGGCATTGAAAGGAGAACCGTTGAAACTATTATGTAAACTGACGAAACCTTTAAAAGCATCATGCAAATTAAAAATGCAAGCGGAATTATAAATCCACGCAAAATGGCAGCAACAAATAATCTCACATCTTTAAAGAGCGGTTTAAAATCTGTTTTTCCAAGCACAAATCCCGTTAAAATCATAGCAGACGGTGCCATACACACCTGCGCCGAGTCCATTGTGTTTAAAAGAAACTTAGGCAAAGGAATTTGAGTAAGCCCAAGTATCATTCCCAAAAACAAAGATATAAGAATGGGATTTAAAAGGCTTTTGAGAGAAAGGTCTCTTTTGGGATTTAGTATGTACATTCCATAAGTATAAATTGTAAGCTGATAAGGAATTGCAAACATCATCATATTAAACTGCATTTCATTTCCAAAAACCGCCTGCATTAAGGGATATCCCATGTAACCGAGATTTGGTATCAGAAGGCTATACAGATATACATCCCTTTGTAAACTGTCCTTTGCTAAAAACTTTGAAAAAATCTTTGCAGGGATAATACTTATCAAAAGTACCAATGTCCCTGCTAAAAGCATATATAAATTTTCGGATATGTTCTTCACCGTGAAATTATCCCTGAAATTAAGAATAAACATCGCAGGTAAAAACACGTTTACCAAAAGGGCAGAAAGCACACGGCTCACTCCTTCTCCGCCTATTCCCTTTTTCCTCATAATAAATCCTATTATAAGAAAAATAAACATATTCGCAAGCTGTGTTATTGTTAGTGTAAAAACTTCCATTTTAATTTTCTCCCTGAGTGTAATTATCCTTCAAAATTGCAATTTCTTTTGCATAGCCAGCAATATCATTAGGTGTTTCAAGATAGAAAGGCAATTTACAGAGAAGAGGATGATTTATAATTCTCACCATAGCTTCAAGCCCTATATGCCCTTCGCCTATTTTATGGTGACGGTCTTTATGAGCACCGAGTGGGTTCATACTGTCATTTATATGAATTGCACGAAGTTTTTCTACACCGATAACTTTATCGAATTCTTCCAAAACAGCATCAATATTATTTACTATATCATATCCCCCGTCATGGACATGGCAAGTATCAAGGCATACTCCCATTTTGTCAGAAAGCTCAACTTTATCAAGTATTTTGCGAAGCTCTTCAAAACTTCTGCCTATTTCACTTCCCTTGCCCGCCATGGTTTCAAGTAAAACGGTGGTGGTCATTTCAGGGAAAAGCACATCGTTAAGTGCACCTGCGATAAAATCTATTCCGACTTCTTCCCCTTGTCCTACATGGCTTCCCGGATGGAAATTATAAAGATTTCCCGGGGTATATTCCATTCTTTTTAAATCATCAGCGAAAGTATTTTTTGCAAAAACCCTTATTTTTTCATCAGCGGAGCAAAGATTCAGTGTATATGGTGCATGCGCCAAAATTACATCTATCCCGTTTTCCTTTGAGAAATCAAGAAATGCCTTTACATCTTCCTCATCAATAGCCTTTGCGGCTCCCCCTCTCGGGTTTCGTGTAAAAAACTGAAACGTGTTTGCACCTATGCTTACCGCTTCCCTGCCCATTGCAAGATAGCCTTTTGATGCCGATAAATGACAACCGATTTTAAACATTATTTCATCTCCTCTGAGAATTTATCAACGTTTTGGAGCAGTGCCGTTACACTTTGGAACCATTCTATAATCATATGGCGCATCATTCCAACATCCTCGGATTTTGCAAGAAGACCGAAAATCGGTTTTCCAAGTCCGTAAGCCGCACCAATCTCCGCCCATGCGTCACACCCTGATGGACCTACATAAATTATAAGGTCCGCACTTTTTACTGATGTTACACAAAAATCAAAAACCTGTTTTCCTATATCGCTTTTTATAAAATTATCAAGGTCTTTTTTGGAAAGGAACGCTTCCTCAGGTCTCCCCTCACGAAGCCATGACAAAATAGTATGCCCTCTCTCCTCCAAAAGATTTGTAAGCATTTCAACTGCATGCTGATGTTTCCATGATGCCGCAATATAAATTTTCATTTTTATACCTCCAATCATTCTAATAATTTTATCATATATTTCTTATTATGTACACACTTTTTTGTAAAATAACGGTCAAATATTGAATTTTTTTCTTCCTTATGTTAAAATATCCTCAAGCAAATATTTTTTAAAGGACTTTCAAAAATGAAAAGTTTACTTGATATTTCAAAAATCATTATAAAAAAACTTGAAAAAAACGGATTTGAGGCATATGTTGTGGGTGGCTTTGTGAGAAATATTCTGATGAACATTCCGCCTTCCGACATTGATATATGCACAAATGCACTTCCCAGCGAGATCAAAGCTGCATTTTCTGATTTCAAAGTGATAGAAACAGGAATTTCTCACGGAACGGTTACTGTAGTTTTAGAAAATGAAAATGTAGAAATTACAACATATAGAATAGATGGCGAGTATATAGGGCACAGAAAGCCTGCGTGCGTTACGTTTACCCCATCTCTTAAAGAAGATTTGTCAAGAAGGGATTTTACAATAAATGCAATGGCATTAGACTTTGCCAATATTTTCGACCCCTTCGGCGGCCAGGAAGATTTAAAAAACAAAATTATCCGCTGTGTGGGAAACGCAGAAAAAAGATTTTTGGAAGATGCCCTTCGCATTTTAAGAGCACTGAGATTTTCCGCAGTATTGGGTTTTAAAATTGAAGAGGAAACCAAAAACGCAATATTAAAACTTTACAAACTCCTTCGCTTTGTTTCAAAAGAGAGGATAACAGATGAATTTTTAAAACTTTTAAAAGGCGGGTATGCCAAAGATGTACTTTTAGAATTTTCAGAGGTTTTTCTATTTTTAACAGGTGCAGACACAAAAAGTATAGCAGAAAAAATGCACCTTTACAGCAAAGAAGGAACTTTAGCACTTTTCCCTGATACGGATTTTCTCCTCCTTCCTTCAAAGCAGGAAAAAAGAATAAACTTTTTAAGAGAAAACTTAAATACTGATATAAAAAGCAGAGAAAATATTTTAATGCTACTTTCAAAACACGGATTGGAAAATGTATCTTTCCTCATAAATTCACTTAAAAATGACAGGGCAGAAAAAACTCTTTCGGAAATACTAAGAAACGGTGACTGCTTTAATGTATCAATGCTGAAGGTTTCAGGAGATGACCTTATACGTATAGGATACAGAGGAAAAGAAATAGGGAAAAAACTTTGTGAAATTTTAGAGCTTGTAATAAAAAATCAGCTCAAAAACAAAAGGGAAACACTTATTTCCTATGCAGAAAAAAATATTTTTTAATTTTTTATGTTTTTTGCTTGCATTATGGAAAAATGTGTGTTATAATGATTGAGTTATTAGATGAACGTCATGAAAGAGGTGAAACAAATGAGAGAAGGAATTCATCCCGATTACAAAGCAACTACTATTAAGTGTGCTTGCGGAAATGTTATAGAAACCGGTTCGACTAAGGAAAATCTTTCTGTTGAAATTTGCTCCGAGTGTCATCCTTTCTTTACAGGTAAACAGAAGTTGGTTGATACTGGCGGCCGTGTTGAAAAATTCAAAAAGAGATTCAATTTGGAAAAATAATAAAAAGCGCAAAAATATTTTTGCGCTTTTTATTTTTAAATACTCTTGGTTTCAAGGGATAGGAAAAAAAGATGCAGAATGAACAAACTGAGCCAAAGCCAAAGGCTTTGGGTTACCCGAAGGCGTACGATGGTACGTCGAGAGGCGAAGTTTGTTTATAGCAAAAAGGCTTTAAACTTTAGAAAAATCGAAAATCGATTTTTCATCGAGAAATTCAAAACAATCATATTGCGCTAATTGTATTTATAATTAATTTTGCCTTTTTGCGGTCTGGGCTTTTTTAACATCCCGTTTTACACAAAATTATAACTCCGAGGTGGTACTTTGGTTAAATTAATTCATAGCGGTGATTTTCATTTTGACTCGCCATACATAGGCTTTCCCGCTGAAAAAGCAGAAATAAGAGCAAATGAGCAGTTTATGGCTCTTGAAAAAATAATAGAGCACACCAAAAAACAAAATGCCGATGTTCTTTTACTTTCGGGCGATATATTTGAAAATGACTATGTTTCATTTAAAACAACTGAAATTTTAAAACGCTCCTTCTTGGAAATTCCGGATACACATGTTTTTATTTCCCCCGGAAACCATGATTTTATTTCGGGAAACAAGGTTTACTTTAACGTAAATTTAGGTGAAAATGTTGTTGTATTTTCCTCAAAAATCGATTTTGCAGAAATCAAAGATTTAAATTTAAGGGTTTACGGCTATGGCTTTTCAGGCCGAAATGACGAGATAAATCTCAAAGAAAACTGCCCCCCGCTCGACAAAAACTTTATCAATATTTTCCTGACTCACGCATCACTTCCTCCATACACCGATGCCGCTCCCCTTACATCTTCGGAAATTTCTGAAAGCGGTTTTGACTTTATCGCCTCAGGGCACATTCACGGACATGAGGGGTTTAAAAAATATGGAGAAACCATGGTAGCATACCCCGGTATTCCCGAGGGCAGATATTTTGACGAGTGCGGTGAGAAAGGCTTTTTAGAAATTGATATTGACAAAGGAAATTTTAAAGGTGAATTTATCAAAATAAATCAGCGCACAGTTTCAAAACTTGATGTCGATATATCGGACTGCCTTTTGATTTCCGATATTTTGGAAAAGTTGTCTTCCCTTGACCGCAAAAATATTTACGAAATAACCCTTTGCGGAACCCTTCCTGAAAATGTATATTTTAATATGGATGCTATTTCAAAACTTTTAAACGAGGAATTTTTCTTTGTAAAAATAGTTGACGAAACAAAAAAGGCTGAAATAAAAAATCTTGGAGCAACCGAGGAGAAGGTTATATCTCTTCTCAAAAAAAGCGGAAAAAGTGACGAAGTTATAAAAAGAGCAATTTCCATAAGCCTTTCTGCTTTAAAAGGGGAGGAAATCTTAAAATGAAGATTAAAAAATTAAACCTTACTTCCTACGGAAAGTTTGAAAATAAAGAAATCAATTTTACAGACGGACTTAACATTATTTGCGGCAAAAACGAAGCGGGAAAATCAACGGTTATGGCATTTATCCGTGCCATGCTTTATGGTTTTTCAGGAAGAGGAAATGTTCTGGCAAATGACAGAAAGCATTTCCTTCCGTGGGGAAAAACCACGCTTTCGGGAAGTGCCGATATTTTGCTTGATAATGGCAAAACCGTAAAAATTTCACGTACATCAGGAAAAAGTCAGGGCTTTGACAAACTTGAATGTTTTGACATTTCAAACTCCGAAAGCTATCCCTTTTCTCCCGAAAAGGAAATGCTTTGCGGAGAAGAAACATTTTTAAAAACTCTTTGCATAAAGCAGCTTCAAACTCCCATAAGCGGTGAAGAAGATGAGATTTCACAAAAACTTATAAATCTTACACAAACTGCCTCAGAGGATATAAGCACCGGGAAAAGCGAAGGGATTATAACTGATTACTTAAAGAAATTTAAGGCACTTCGCGGTGAGAAAGGGCTTATATTTGAGCTTAAGAATAAAATTGCGGACATAAATACAAGAATTTCCGACGCAAATCAGCGGAGAATTGATGCTTTCGGGCAGATAAAAAG
This sequence comes from Clostridia bacterium, assembly GCA_045656005.1. Taxonomy (GTDB): domain Bacteria; phylum Bacillota; class Clostridia; order UMGS1883; family UMGS1540; genus JAZNQN01. Next base: position 19,233 of record JAZOQG010000087.1, on the reverse strand, counting down.
AAAAAATGAGCTTTCGGAGGAAATAAACGGACTTCGTGAAAAACTTGCAGAGCTTAAAGAAAACTCGGAAGGGATTAAAAACCGTGAGCTTTTTGAAAAGCTCCACGAAACCTCTCAAAAACTTTTAACTTTAAAAGAAAAACTTTCCCTTTCAAACAAGGAACTTGAAGGGCTGACGTCAAAGCACTCCTCCCTCTCCGCCTTTGAAAATGAAGCACCTGAGGAAATGTTCTGTCCCCTTACCGAAACTGACAGTATAAAAGAAGAAATTGAAAATAAAGAAAATTCAGTTTACACATCTAAAACCCTGGGAATTATATTTATAGCTTTATCAGTACTTTCAATCCCATTGTTTTTATTAAGCGCTTATCTTCTTTTAGTTCCAATAGCTTTCATAGGTTTTGGAATAGTGCAAATTATAAAAGCAGGTAACCTTAAAAAACAAAATTTAAAACTTTTTGAAGAACTTGATGCAATAGTTTCAGGAAACAACAAGATTTCCGATATGCTTTCAAAGTTTGGTGTTTGTGACATAAGGGAGTACACCGAGAAAAAAGCGCTTTTTACTTCGTACAGCGAAAAAATTTTTTCTCTTAAAAATCAGATAGAGGAACTAAATCAAAACATAGTGCTTTTGGAAAAAGAAGAAAGTGAGCTGAAAGCGAAAACATCCTCGCTCTCGCCCACACAAAGTAACTACACTTTGAAAGAACTTCGTGAGGAAGAAGAAGCACTTTCACTCATTTTGCAAGAAGCCATTATGGAAAGCTCGAGGATTGACGGCTCGCTTGAAGCGGCTTTATCAGAAGAAACTCCTGACATTCTTATAGCTAAACGTGCCGAGCTTATCGCAAAACTTGAAAATGCGGAAACTGAATATGAGGCAGCAACGCTTGCACTCGAAACTCTTTCTGAAGTTTTTGCAGAAATGCGAAGCGACTTTACTCCCCTTATAAATCAGAAATCATCGGAATATCTCAAAGAGCTTACGGGCGGAAGTTTAGACAAAATTTATGTTGACAAAAAGTTCTCTGTAAATGCCGAGAAAGACTCCATGAAAGAGCTTTCATATTTCTCACTCGGTACAGTTGACCAGACATATCTTGCAATAAGGCTTGCAATTATTGACCTTATTTTCCAAAATGACAAGCCGATAATTATTGATGATGCATTTTTGCAATATGATGAAGAAAGAGAAAAAGCGGCCTTTTCTCTTCTATGCCACCGTGCGGCAGAAGGCGGACAAATAATATTTTTTACCTGCCGACCAATCCCACAGATACAAGGTGATATAAACGTTATAGACCTTGACAATATATAAAAAAGGAGTATTATAATGATAAAATTTGATGTAAATATAAAAAAACTTGATGAAAAAGCACAAATCCCCACCTACGGCTCACCTTTTGCCGCAGGTGCGGATTTATATGCTCTTTGCGAAAGCGATATTGAGATTTTGCCGCACCAGACGGTGCTTGTGCACACAGGAATTTCAATGGAAATCCCCGAAGGGTACGGCGGATTTATTTTTGCCAGAAGCGGTCTTGCATCAAAACGCAATTTAGCGCCTGCAAACAAAGTCGGTGTTGTTGACTCCGATTACAGAGGCGAGGTTATGGTAGCACTCCATAACCACGGTGAAGAGCCGCAGGTAATTTCAAATGGCGAGCGAATTGCACAAATGTGCATAATGCCCTATGCTGCAGCAAATTTCATAGAATGTGACATGCTTTCTGACACAGTACGCGGCGTGGGCGGATTTGGTTCCACGGGTACGAAGTAAAAAGGGGTTGGAAAAATGCTTCAGAATGGACAAACTGAACCCGAAGATGTATGTTATACTTCGAGAGGTGAAGTTTGTTCATAGCAAAAAGGCTTTAAATATAAGGAAAATCAATTTTGATTTTTCGTCATAACAATCCCTCCGAGTCGGCATACCGCCCTACCTTCCTTTACACAAGGGAGGCATTTATGAAAGTATCTTGCCTTTTTGCGGTCTGGACTTTTTTACAGCACCTTAAAGCTCGCTCTCAATTTTTAATAAGCGATTATATTTGGCGTTCCTCTCACTTCTGCAAGGAGCGCCTGTTTTTATCTGCCCTGCATTAGTGCCTACCGCAAGGTCTGCAATAAATGTGTCCTCTGTTTCTCCGCTTCGGTGTGAAATTACTGTGCCGTAGCCGTTTTCCTTGGCAAGATGAATTGCATCGAGTGTTTCGGTTACTGTTCCTATCTGATTTGGTTTAATCAAAATTGAGTTTGCAATTTTTTTATCTATACCATTTTTGAGTCTTTTTGTGTTTGTAACAAACAAATCATCGCCCACAAGCTGAAGTTTTTTAGAAAGTCTTTTGGTAAGAAGGTCCCATGTTTCCATATCATCCTCTGCCGCACCGTCTTCGATAGAAATAATCGGGTAGCAGTCTGTAAGATGTTCATAGTAAGTGCAAAGTTCTTCACCACTCATAACTGTTCCTTTTTTAGGCATGCGATACATACCGTTTTCATACCACTCACTGCTTGCAACATCAAGAGCTATTTTAAAGTCCTCATAAAGTTTGTACCCTGCCTTTTCAACGGCACGCATGATAAGTTCTATTGCGTCTTCCTCGCTGTCAAGACTTGGGGCAAATCCCCCTTCATCTCCTACGCCCGTAGAAAGGCCCTGTGAGGACAAAACCTTTTTAAGGGTATGATAAACCTCGCTGCACATTTTAAGCCCTACCTGGAAGGATTTTGCGCTTACGGGCATAATCATAAATTCCTGAATATCTATATTATTGTCTGCATGTGCACCGCCGTTTAAAATGTTCATCATAGGAAGCGGCATCATATAAGAATTAATTCCCCCAAGATATCTGTAAAACGGTAATTTCGTGCATGCGGCACCGAGCCTTGCATTCGCGATGGAAACTGCCAAAATTGCATTTGCACCGAGACGGGATTTGTTTTCTGTGCCGTCAAGGTTAATTAAAAGATTATCAATTTCCTTTTGGTTTAAGCAGTTTTTCCCAAGAAGTGCTTCACGGATTTCGCCTTCAATATTGGAAACTGCCTGCAAAACACCTTTTCCGCCATAACGTGTACTGTCATCATCACGAAGCTCTACCGCCTCATGTACCCCTGTTGATGCACCCGAAGGCACAGATGCTCTCGCTTTAGTGCCGCATGATGAAGTAATCTCAGCTTCAATAGTCGGATTTCCTCTTGAGTCTAAAATTTCCCATGCCTTTATGTCTTTAATAATCATAAAACTCCCCCTATCGGTTATTTATCGTTATTTTTTACCAAAAGAGAGATTTTATGTGTTTTTTTATAAAAATTGTAGACAAAAAAATTAAACTGTGATAAAATAATAATTGCCAAACATTATTTCTATATTTCCATTCAAAGGGTGTATTTTTTTCGGTAAAAATGCATGCTCTTTTTTCACATTCTTTGTTTGGAATTGAAATATGTTTGGCGACAGGAGTCGTGCATTTTTCTGTGCGGCTTCATGCCGCACATTTTTTTTTGCGGTGAGAGCTCTTTTAGTCACCACAGTCAAATACTTTCTCAAAAAAATTGGCTATGACAAAATTTGTCATAGCCGATTTTTTGTTTGAATTTATTTTATAAGTGATTTTCCGCTCATTTCAGCAGGTTTTTCTACTTCCATAATCTGGAGCATTGTAGGTGCAATATCACAAAGTGCACCGCCCTCACGAAGCTGGCAATCGTATCCTACTACTGTGAGTGGTACAGGGTTTGTTGTGTGTGCAGTAAATACTGCTACACCATCATCCTCAAGCATTTTATCTGCATTACCATGGTCGGCAGTTATAATTGCTACACCGCCCTGTGCTTTTATAGCATCAATCACCTTAGCAACGCAGGTATCAACAGTTTCAACGGCTTTTACTGCCGCCTCAAAAACACCTGTGTGACCTACCATGTCACAGTTTGCAAAGTTTAATATGATGTTATCATATTCACCGCTGTTGATTTTTTCAATAACTGCACTGCAAACCTCGGGAGCGCTCATTTCTGGCTGAAGGTCATAAGTTGCAACCTTTGGCGAAGGAATTAAAACTCTGTCCTCGCCTTCAAAAGTTGTTTCAACGCCACCGTTAAAGAAGAATGTAACGTGTGCATACTTCTCTGTTTCTGCAATACGGAGCTGTTTTTTGCCAAGGCGCGAAATATATTCACCAAATGTATTTTCAAGTGTCTGGGGTTTAAATGCAACCAAAACGTTTGGCATTGTTGCATCATACTGTGTCATACAAACATATTTTACGGGGAAATATTCTCTCGCAAAGCCTTCAAACGAAGTATCAACAAACACTCTTGTAATTTCTCTTGCTCTGTCTGGGCGGAAGTTAAAGAATACTACTGAATCGTTTTCCTTTATTGCTCCCTCTCCGCAGTATGCGGGAATTATAAATTCGTCTGTTACATCGCCTTTGTAAGAAGCCTCAACATATTCTGCGGCATTTTCGCATATATCTGCCTTGCCAATCATAGCAGAATATCCCTTTTCAACTCTTTCCCATCTGTTGTCACGGTCCATTGCGTAGTATCTTCCCATAACGGATGCTATTTTACCTGCACCGATTTCCTGCATTTTGCTCTCTATCTCACGGATAAATCCTGCACCTGATACGGGAGAAACGTCACGTCCATCCATAATAGCATGAACATAAACTTTTGAAAGACCTTCTCTTTTTGCCATTTCAATAAGACCTGCAAGGTGGTTTATGTGTGAGTGAACACCGCCATCTGACAAAAGACCGATAAAGTGGATTGCGCTATCATTTTTCTTGCAGTTTTCTGTCGCATTTAAAAGTGCTTCATTTTTGAAGAAATCGCCATCTTCTATGGATTTTGTAATTCTTGTAAGTTCCTGATAAACTATTCTTCCTGCACCTATGTTTGTGTGACCTACTTCGCTGTTACCCATCTGTCCGTCAGGAAGTCCAACATGAAGACCGCTTGCATTTATAAGTGTTGTGGGGTTTTCTTTAAAAATTTTATCGAGATTTGGAGTGTTTGCCGCTTTGATAGCATTGCCAACTGTCTCATCTGAATTTCCAAATCCGTCAAGTATAATAAGTGAAACGAGTTTTTTGCTCATATTATTTTTCCTTTCATGCAAAGTTATGGACGGATAATTCTATCCGCCCATAGTATATACAAAAATTAAGCATTAGCGATTACAGTAAAATCGTCAACTTTCAACGATGCACCGCCAACGAGACCGCCATCAATGTCGCTGCAAGCGAAAAGCTCTGCCGCATTTTTAGCATTAACGCTGCCGCCGTAAAGAATTACAACGTCTGCCGCTACTTCGCCATAAAGCTCTTTAAGAAGAGCACGGATAGCGGAGCAAACTTCGTTTGCCTGCTCAGGTGTTGCAGTTTCGCCTGTGCCGATAGCCCAGATTGGCTCGTAAGCTATAACAACTTTAGTAATATCATCTTTGGAAATGCCACGAAGAGCAATTTTCATCTGAGTTCTGATAAACTCGATTGTAATGCCATTTTTTCTCTGCTCAAGTGTTTCACCGCAGCAAAGTACAGGTGTAAGACCTTTTTCAAGAGCCTTAAGAACTTTCTTGTTAACAGTTTCGTCTGTTTCAGCGAAGTATTCTCTTCTCTCGGAGTGACCGATAATAACATGTGTTACACCGATGTCACAAAGCATGTCGGGTGCGATTTCGCCTGTGAAAGCACCCTTTTCTTCAAAGTACATGTTCTGTGCACCAACTTTGATATTTGTGCCTTTTGCAGCTTCAACTGCTGCGGGAAGGCAAACTGCTGTTGGGCAAACGAGAATATCGTTTTTTGCATCTTTCGCACTATCTGCAAGTTCTTTTATGAAAGCGCCACACTGTGAGGGTAACATATTCATTTTCCAGTTACCTGCGGCAAGTTTATTTTTAGCCATTTTTAATTTCTCCTTTATTCTTGTTATTCGGTTCGATAAAAATAGTGCAGATTGGACAAACTGAACCCGCAGGGGTTCCCCGAAGGCGTATGAGATACGCCGAGAGGTGAAGTTTGTTCAAAATACAAAGCAAATAAATTTTTAAATTCAAATTTATTTGAATTTATTCATTAATTTAACATATAAAATATTCGCACAAACTAAAACAACTTAACTTTGCTTTGTATGCTCTGTGCATTTTTAGCAACCGATAGATTATTTGTCTTCGAGGCAGTCAATACCTGGGAGTACCTTTCCTTCGAGGAATTCGAGGGAAGCACCGCCACCTGTTGAAATATGTGTCATTTTATCTGCAAAGCCAAGCTTTTTAACTGCTGCTGCGCTGTCGCCGCCGCCGATAATTGTAACTGCATCTGTTTCTGCAAGTGCTTTAGCAACTGCAATAGTACCTTTTGCAAGTGTTGGGTTTTCAAACACACCCATAGGTCCGTTCCAGATAACTGTTTTTGCATTTTTAACTGCATCAGCAAAGATTTCCTGTGTTTTTTCGCCGATGTCAAGTCCCATCATATCAGCAGGGAAGTTGTCAGCATCAACGTTTACAGGATTTACTTCTGCATCAATTGGGTCTGGGAAAGAGCTGAGCGCCGCATTGTCAACAGGGAGCAAAATCTTTTTGCCGAGTTTTTCTGCTTTTTCAAGCATTTCTTTACAGTAGTCGATTTTTTCATCGTCAACGAGTGATGTACCAACTTCAAGACCTCTTGCTTTTGCAAATGTGTAAGCCATACCGCCACCGATAATGAGAGTATCACATTTTTCAAGAAGGTTTGAAATTACTGCGAGTTTATCAGCAACCTTTGCACCGCCGAGAATTGCAACGAGCGGACGGTCAGGAGATGCTAACGCATTACCCATGATTTCAATTTCTTTCTGGATAAGGTATCCGCAAACTGCAGGAATGTAGTCTGCAACACCTGCAGTTGATGCGTGTGCTCTGTGAGCCGCACCAAATGCATCATTTACGAAAATATCAGCGAGTGAAGCGAGTTCTTTTGCAAATTCGGGAACATTTTTTGTTTCCTCTGCATGGTATCTAACGTTTTCGAGAAGACAAACGTCACCGTCATTTAAAGCGGCAACAGTAGCTTTTGCGCTTTCGCCGATAACGTCAGTTGCCATTTTAACTTCTTTACCGAGGTGCTCGGAAAGACGTTTTGCAACAGGCTGAAGTGAAAATTCAGGTTTGAATTCTCCCTTCGGACGACCGAGGTGTGAGCAAAGAATAACCTTTGCGCCTTTTTCTATAAGGTACTTAATTGTTGGGAGTGCACCCAAAATTCTGTTCTCATCTGTAATGTTTTTGTCTGCATCAAGCGGAACGTTAAAGTCGCAGCGAACAAGCACTCTCTTGCCTGTAACTTCAATGTTTTCAATACTTTTCTTGTTCATAACAAATCTCCTTTTTATACTAATTTTTACTAAACAAAATTAAATTATCCCTCAAAGCCTCTTTTTATTGCTTTCATATTAAGCTCAAAGAGTTCGGGTTTATTTTTAGGCATGCTCTTCTTAACACCCTTTTCCAAGGTTTCGTAAGAAACAAAGCCGCTTTTTCCTACATATGCACCGAGAAGTATCATGTTAGCAAGTTTTTTTGCATTCATTTCTTCTGCCCATGCAGCAGCAGGAACTGCTATAACATTTACATCGTCTCTTGTAATTTCGGAAGGGTCGATAAGTGTTGAGTCGATTACTATGTATCCACCCGGCACTACATCGTTTTGAAACTTAAGAAGTGACGGCAAATTCATTGCGAAAAGTGTTGTAGGGTTAATAATAAGCGGGGATGCAACCGGCTCATCAGAACAGATTACATGGCAGTTTGCTGTTCCGCCGCGCATTTCAGGTCCGTATGACGGAAGCCATGAAACATTTTTGTCATCAGCAAGTCCTGTATAAGCCAGAGCTTTTCCTACAAACAAAACACCCTGACCGCCGAAGCCTGCAATAATAATCTCATTAGTCATTATTCTCTGCCCCCTTATCTTTATAAACGCCCAAAGGATAGAAGGGCATCATATTCTCACGAAGCCATGAGATAGCCTCTGTGGGAGTAAGTCCCCAGTTTGTAGGACAGGTTGAAAGCACTTCGATAAGTGTATATCCCTTTCCTTCAAGCTGGTACTGAAATGCTTTTTTAATAGCAGCTTTTGCTTTTTTTATGTTAGGTACGGAGTCAACTGCAACTCTTTCAAGATATGCAGCACCGCCTGTCTGTGCGAGCAATTCGCACACTTTTACAGGGTTACCCTGAGTTTTAACGTCTCTTCCGTAAGGAGAGGTCTGTGTAACCTGACCGGGAAGTGTTGTCGGCGCCATCTGACCGCCTGTCATACCATAAATAGCATTGTTTACAAATATTGTTGTGATATTTTCACCACGGGATGCCGCATGAACTGTTTCAGCAGTACCGATAGCAGCTAAATCACCATCGCCCTGATAGGTAAATACAACACTGTCAGGAAGTGCTCTTTTAACACCTGTTGCAACTGCGGGTGCTCTGCCGTGAGCTGCCTCAATCATATCACAGTTAAAATAATTATACGCAAACACGGCGCAACCAACGGGCGCAACACCCACTGTTTTGCCCTCAACCCCAAGTTCGTCTAAAACTTCTGCAACAAGGCGGTGAATTATACCATGTGTGCAGCCGGGGCAGTAATGAAGGGGCACGTCGCAAAGTGCGTGTGGTCTTCCGAATACTTTTTCCATAATTATTTGCCCTCCTTCATCTTTTTAAGTGCATTTACTATTTCGTCAGGTGTTGGAACAACGCCGCCTGTTCTTCCGAAGAAATCAACGGGGCATTTTCCGTTTACTGCAAGACGAACATCTTCAACCATCTGGCCCATGCTCATTTCAACTGACAAAATTCCTTTTACCTTCTTTGAAATTTCTTCAAAGTTTTTGCTTGGGAAAGGCCAGAGTGTTATTGGTCTTATAAGACCTACTTTTATGCCTTCAGCTCTGAGCTTTGCAATAGCAGTTTTTGCGATACGGGCAGTTGTTCCGTAAGATGCAATTACATACTCCGCATCATCAGTCATATATTCTTCAACTCTTACTTCGTTTTCCTCAATTTTAGCATATCTTTCATATCTTTCGAGAACTGTTTTCTCAAGCACATCAGGCTCAATGTAGAGAGAGTTTGTGATATTGTGTTCTCTCTTAAGACCTGTTCCGTTTGTTGCGTAGTCACGCTCGGGAACTACTACCTCTGCTTCGTCACCAAACTCGATAGGCTCCATCATCTGACCTATCATACCGTCACCAAGCACCATAACGGGAACACGATATTTCTCGGAAAGCTCGAAAGCATCCTTTGTAATATCAACAATTTCCTGAATGGAAGCAGGAGCTAAAACGATAAGTCTGTAGTCACCATGTCCTCCGCCCTTTGTTGCCTGAAAATAGTCGCTCTGCGCAGGCTGAATGCCGCCAAGACCGGGGCCTCCACGAACGATATTCAAAATTACGCACGGAAGGTCACTTCCTGCTATGTAGGAAATACCCTCCTGTTTTAAACTTATGCCGGGGCTTGAAGATGAGGTCATAACTCTTTTACCTGTTGATGCTGCACCATAAACCATGTTTATAGCCGCAACTTCACTTTCAGCCTGCAAAAATACGCCGCCGATTTTTGGCAAACGCTTTGCCATGTATGCAGAAACCTCTGTCTGCGGAGTTATAGGATAACCGAAAAACAATTTACAGCCTGCACGGATAGCCGCTTCGGCAATTGCCTCGTTACCTTTCATTAATACTTTTTCACCCATTTTTTATCATTCCTCTCGAATTATTTGTAAACTTCAATTACTGTGTCAGGACACATTGTTGCACAAAAAGCACAACCTATGCATTTATCCTGCTCAAGTACCTCGGCGGGATGAAAACCCTTTTTGTTAATTCTGTCCTTTGCCATACCAACTATCTTTTTAGGACATGCTGATACACAAAGTTCACAGCCTTTGCATCTGTCCTCGTCAAAAACTACTTTTGGCACTATGATTACTTCCTTTCCATATTAATATATAACTTAATTCCCCTGACGGGATTATTTATCTTATTTTGTATTTTTTCTGCCAAATCCTCACGTACTGTTGTGAAAATAATAGGAATACCTGTTTTTTCGCTTACTTCTTCCGCAAGTGCTTGACCTTTTAAAACTGTTTCTTCATCAGTAAAATCGCAAAGATGCGTGTTATTTATAAGATGCGTTATTTTAAGTCTTGAAGCGAGTTCAATATTTCGCATAAGCTCTATTACTTCGTCAGCCGTTTTGGTAAGTGGTCTTGTTCCGCAGATTACAAAATACATTTCATAAGGGTTTTCCCTGAAAAAATTATTGTATCTGCCAAGAGCAAATGCCCCGTCATCATCACCGCCGACATCTATTACAGATGGCTTATCAGATGCAAAAACCGAAATGATTTCAGCAGGAAGAGTAGGGATATCAACATTTGATGCCGCAAACTCAGAGGCTATAACCTCTATTCCCATTCCCCGAAGTTTTTCTCTGTGTTCTGCCGTTCTGTAATAGGGATTTACCGTGTCAAGGTCAACAATTATTGAATTTTTATGTTCTGTGGCTAAATTTATGGCAATCTCCGTTTTTCCGCTGCCAAAATGCCCCGTAACTACTTTTATTCTGCTCATTTTATTCCCTGATTTTAACAATTTTACTTTTGAATTTGTCACTTTTAAATTTGATACATGTAAAGGCAAAAACAGTAATACCTAAAAGAAGCAAGGAAAACATGTCGCAAAGCGGTTCGCTTTTTACCAAAACACGCAAAAGCCAAAACCCTAAAATCAGCACCAACGTGGGCAAAAGATATGCGAGTGCGCACATTAAAAGCATATATTTGCTTTCAAGGAAAACCAAAACCTTCTCCCCTTCTTTTGCGCCAATGGTATTTATTACCCACTTTTCGCTTTCCGTGCCGCACATGCCGCAACTTCTGCAATTTTCTCCGCATGCAGATATACGGGAAAACCTGACCAAAGCTCTGTCTTTTTCAGTTTTTAAAACAATTCCTTCTTGTTTCATAACACAAAACCTAAATTTCGCCTTATATCATATATCCTAATTATTATATCACAATCATATCAGCTTGTAAAGAAAAAAAATCCGCAAAATGCGGATTTTTTTCAAAAAGCATACGCTTTAATTATTTTGCCATGTTTGCAACTTCTGCTGCAAAATCGTCTTCTTTCTTTTCAAGACCTTCGCCTTTTTCAAATCTTGCGTAATCTATGAGTTTTACGCCGTTTGCAGCGAGATATTTTTCAACTGTTGTCTTGTCGTCTTTAACGAATTTCTGCTGGAGCAAGCAGCTTTCTTCGAAGAATTTGTTAATTTTACCTTCAACCATTTTTTCGAGAATGTTCTCAGGTTTGTTAGCATTTTTAGGATCTTCCTTAATCTGTGCAAGGATGATGCCTTTTTCTTTCTCAACATCTTCTGCAGGAACAACTGATTTATCCATGTATGCAGGATTCATAGCTGCAATCTGCATGCAGGCATCTTTAGCAGCTGTAACTGCTGCGGGGTTTGAAAGGTCAGCTTCAACCTTAACCATAACACCGATTCTGCCACCCATGTGAATATAGTCTACAACATTACCTTCAAAACGAACAAATCTTCTGAGGTTCATGTTTTCACCGATTTTTGCAATTTTCTCTGTTAAAACATCTTTAACAGCCACGCCATCGATTGTGAGTACCAAGAGAGCATCAACATCTGCAGGGTTTTCTTTGATAACGAGCTTTGCAAAATCTTTAACCATCTGAACAAACTCATCGTTTTTAGCAACAAAGTCTGTTTCGGAGTTTACTTCAATCATAGCGCCAACGCCGCCGTCAACAACAATGTCAACAAGACCTTCGGAAGCAATTCTTCCGCTCTTTTTAACGGCTTTAGCCATACCCTTCTCACGAAGAATATCAATAGCTTTGTCCATATTGCCTTCAGCTTCTGCCAAAGCTTTTTTACAGTCCATCATACCGCAACCGGTTCTCTCTCTGAGTTCTTTAACCATTGCTGCACTAATCATATATAACTACCTCCTAAAGATAATATTTAAAATTATTCAGCTGCTTCTTCAGCATCAAGCTCAGCTTCTGCAGCTTCAATCTGCTCGCCCTGTCTGCCTTCGATGATAGCATTTGAAATTGTCTGTGCAATAAGTTTTACTGCACGGATAGCATCATCGTTACCGGGGATTGCGTAGTCAACTTCTTCAGGGTCGCAGTTTGTATCAACGATAGCTACAACAGGAATACCAAGTTTGTGAGCTTCTGCGATAGCAATTTTTTCTTTCTTGGGGTCAACAACGAAAAGTGCACCTGGGAGCTTTTTCATTTCTTTGATACCGCCGAGGTACTTTTCAAGTTTTTCCATTTCGAGTCTTAATTTCAATACTTCTTTCTTGGGAAGAAGTTCAAAAGTTCCATCTTCTTCCATTTTGTGAAGCTGGAAAAGACGGTCAACTCTTCTTTTGATTGTTTTAAAGTTTGTCATCATACCGCCGAGCCATCTTGCATTTACATAATGCATTCCAACTCTTTCAGCTTCTTCTTTGATTGAATCCTGAGCCTGTTTCTTTGTACCTACAAAGAGAATGTCTTCGCCTGCTTCTGCAACAGAACGAACGAAGTCGTAAGCTTCTTCAATCTTTTTAACTGTTTTCTGAAGGTCGATGATATAGATACCATTTCGCTCGGTAAAAATATACTCGGCCATTTTAGGGTTCCATCTTCTTGTCTGGTGACCGAAGTGAACACCTGCTTCAAGTAATTGTTTCATTGCTACTACTGACATTGTAGTGCACCTCCTAAATAGTTTTTTACCTCCCCGTACTTCATCAAAGCGCCGACCCTTCCGGGACTTCGCCGCCATTCCGCACGGGTGCGGATTTTTTCAAGCTTTAATATTATACATCAAAATAAAACAAAAATCAAGTGTTTTTTTCATTTTTTTCTTTTAAAGGTTAAAAAAGCTTTTTACTGTCGAGCATCAAAGTTACGGGTCCGTCATTTAAAAGCTCAACTTTCATGTCAGCACCAAACACTCCGCACTCCACATGAAAGCCTTTTTCGCTTAAATATTTAATAAACTTTTCATACATTTCATTTGCATACTGCGGCTTTCCTGCCGATGAAAAGCTCGGTCTTTTCCCTTTTCTGCAATCACCAAAAAGAGTAAACTGCGACACCACAAGAATTTCTCCCTTTATATCCTCAACACTCAAATTCATTTTTTCGTTTTCATCCTCAAATATACGAAGTCCTGAGATTTTGTCTGCAAGATACACCAAATCCTCATTAGTATCCTCGTCACAAACTCCTAGTAGCACTAAAAGTCCTTTCCCGATTTCTCCTTTAACTTCGCCGTCTACACTTACCTTCGCACTGGACACTCTCTGAAGTACACTTCTCATATTTTTCACCTCCCGAAAATTCTACCATTTTGTATGCAAATTGTCAAGTTTGTGGTTTTTAATTGCTTTTAAATGGTTTTTCATTGGAAAACTTCATTTTACTGTTGTATAATTACGTTAAATATTATATAATTGTCAGAACACATCGGCAGGAGAGTGATTTTAATGAAAAACTATTCAATAGTGCATCTTGACTTAAATCATATAGAAGAGATATGCCAGGATATTAAAATGCAATATGAAACAGGAGTAACCAACATGCCGCTTTTCTCTTGCAGTATGGTTGCAGAAGGCGACCCCGTAATTGATAAAGCAACAATGTTTTGCGAAAAATATGACCTTTTCCGTGAACGTTTGCAGAAAGATAATATCCCGAGCGGAATTTTGGTTCAGTCCTCAATAGGACACGGCCCCGCTTTAAATCAGCTTCCCCCTTTTCAAAGATATGTAGGCCTTGGAAACGGCGAGGTTCATTACAAAAGCTGCCCTTTAAGTGAAGGTGTGCGAGAGCATTTCAAAAATCAGCTCGCAATAGTTGCAAGCCACCATCCTGATACTATTATGATTGATGACGACGTCCGAATTTTAAGCAATAACGGCGGCGGTTGTGCATGCCCTGCTCATCTTGAAGAGATGAGCCGCATTTTAGGCAGAAAAGTAAGTCGCGAAGAGCTTTTTGAAGAAGTAAAAACAAATGACGATACAAGAGAAAAATATGTCCGCCTTATGGGTGACACACTTTTAGGCTTTGTAAAAGCCATGAGAGAAGGTATAGACAGCGTTGACCCCACTATTCCCGGTTGCTACTGCGGTGTTGGTGTAAACTTTGAGTTTGCAGAAGAAATTGCAAAAATCATTGCAGGCGAAGGAAATCCCGTTGTTATACGGGTTAACAACGCAAAATATGCATCCCCCGGTCCGAGAGAACTCAGCCACGTTATGTACAAAGCGGCATCTCACATGGCAAAGGTAAAGCATGTTGCAGATTTCGTTTTGGCAGAGAGCGACACATGTCCTCACAACCGTTACAGTACGGGTGCATCAACACTTCACACTCAGTTTACCGCTTCCCTTCTCGAAGGATTATCAGGCGCAAAGCACTGGCTTTCACGAAGCACATTTGAGCCTGAAAGCGGAAAGGCTTACAGAAAGAAACTTTCTGAAAATATAAAATTTTACGAGGAAATTACGCGTTTTGCAAAAGACCTTAAATGGGTCGGATGCCGCATTCCCGTATCTCAGAACAGACTTTTTGATTTTACCCAGCACTTCCTCACAGTTAAAAACAACTGGGCATGTTGCGTTTTGGAAAGGCTTGGTCTTCCCTTGTACTTCTCATCGGAAGCAGGCGGTGTAACCTTCCTTGAAGAAGATGTTGACAAAATGTTTACAGATGATGAGATTAAAGAAATGCTTTCATCTCACGCAGTTTTATCCTGCGAAGCGGCAGAGCGTCTTAAAGCGAGAGGCTTTGGTAAGTATTTAGGTGTTGACGTTAAAGAGTGGAACGGTCCGAATATGAGCGGGGAGCTTATGCTCGACTACGGCACAGTTGTAAATGTTCAATGCGGAAGCAAACAATTAATCCCATGTGACGAAACAGTAAGAGTAGATTCAGAAGTTTACCACTGGCGTGACGGAAAATATCGAGATACTCTTTTCCCCGGATGTGCTACATATAAAAACAGCCTCGGCGGAACTATCAACACATTCTGCGGAGTTCCGCTCACACCTCTTCATTATACGAAGTTCGGTTTCCTCAATTATTCAAGAAAGCAACAGTTTATAAAACTTCTTTCAGAAAGCGGAAACCTTCCTGTTTATTATCCGGGTGACAGCGAAATACTTCTGAAAGCCGCATACACACCTGATGACGAACTTTTCGTTGCTTACTTTAATATAAGCCTTGACTGTGCCGATGAAATCCTTTTGCAGATAAACGATAAAAAAGTTTTGTCCGTTGAAAGACTTATGAGTGACGGCACGAGAAAAAACTGTGCATTTACTCAGAAAAATGGTCTCGTAACAATTGACTCGCCGTCAATAGTACAAGACCCTGCACTTCTCTTTATTAAAACTGAGTAGGGAATGAAAAAATTATATTTGAGCGCAAAAGCATTTTTCAAAGAAACCATTCGAATATGTCGAATGGTTTCTTTTTGCCACGAACAAATTTTACTGTAAGCAGACGGTCAAAATCTATATATGCATCATAATCATTTTATAAAGCATATAAATCCTCTTCCGAAAACAGAAAACAACTTTTAAATAACACTCGATAATTCGTTTGTCGGCAGTAGACAATTATGGTTTTTACACACATAAAATGTTGTCTTATTGTTTAAAAGCGGATAGTTTGTGCTTTCTTTTACTATGGATACATTTGCCATAAAAGGCAGTTTTTCTATTATTTGATTTAATTCAGAATTCTCTTTTATTGCAACTACAATATGGGGTATAGAATATTCATTCAATAACATCGCAATCAAAAACATACTGCTGCCCGACGGATACTCATATGTCTTGCCAGACATAAAAGTTATCTGCTTTTCCAAAAGTTCTCTGTACTCTTCTTTCTCTGCGATTTGATAAAATCTGACCAGATTATATGCCATAACTGAATTTCCGCTGGGAATAGCACCATCGTAAGTTTCCTTTGGATTTATAAATAGCTCCGTGTTGGTTTTTTCAGAAAGATAAAATCCGCCGTTTTCACTATCCATAAACAGCTCAGTTGTTTCTTTTAATAATTTTTCCGCCTCTTCAAGATATATTTTATCAAGTGTTGAGCTATATAGCTCTATCAAAGCTGCAGTATAAAATGCATAATTATCTAAAAAGGTGTATTTTAAACACTTTCCATCACGAAAACTCGTATATAGCTTTTGACCGTCAGACAAATTTTTTTCGATAAATTTTTGTGCTTTTTGCGCCGCATCAAGATACTTATTATTTTTTGTAACTCTATAAAGCATAGCCATTGCAATTATCATTACAGAATTCCATGACAATAAAATTTTGTCATCCAGATGGAGTTTAAAACGAGTTTTTCGATAACTGTATAATTTTTGTATTTCTTCTTCAAACTCCATATTTAAATCGTTACTCATAAGAAGATTAGGAATATTCACACCTTCAAAATTACCATTTTCTGTAATGTCAAAAACTTCAGCAAATTCTTTTCCTTTATTTTCACCTAAAATTTCAATTATTTCTTTATGTGAAAATGTGTAATATTTCCCTTCAACACCTTCACTGTCAGCATCCTGAGCACTATAAAAGCCTCCGTCATCAGATGTCATTTCTCTTAAAATATATTTAGCAGTTTTTCGGGCAGTATCGAGATAAATATTATTTTTTGTAATACTGTAAGCAGATACATATACTATTATCAGCAAAGCATTGTCATATAGCATTTTCTCAAAATGCGGAGCGAGATAATATTTGTCTGTGGAATATCTTGAAAAGCCATATCCAATATGGTCAAAAATCCCGCCTTTTCTCATTTGCACAAGTGTTTTTTCTGCCATTTTCAAAGCATTTTGATTATTGTTTTGCTTTCCATAAAGCATCAAAAAGAGCAGATTATGCGGTGTAGGAAACTTTGGTGCATCACCAAAACCACCATAAGTGCTGTCGAAAGTATGCTCAAAAATCTGTACCGAGTGTTGTATCAAGTCGCTGTCAATTTGGTTGTTTTCGGCGGTATCTGCATTTTGAAGATGCTTAATAATTTCTTCCGCAGACTCTAAAAGGTCCGTTCTATTTGAATTCCACCTATTTGCAATTGTATTTAAAAGCTGCGAAAAGCTTGGCATACCATATCGTGGATTTTGTGGAAAATACGTGCCTGCAAAAAACGGTTTTTTATCCCATGTCATAAATATACTCATGGGCCAACCGCCGCTACCAGTGAATGCTTGACACACAGACATATATACACTGTCAATATCAGGGCGTTCCTCACGGTCTACCTTTATTGAAACAAAATGTTTGTTGAGAATTTCTGCTGTTTTATAATCCTCAAAGCTTTCGTGCGCCATAACATGGCACCAGTGACATGTACTGTAGCCAATACTTAAAAAAATCGGCTTATTTTCTGTCTTTGCCTTCTCGAATGCTTCCTCACACCAAGGATACCAGTTTACAGGATTTTCTGCATGTTGCAGCAGGTACGGACTTGTTTCGCTTTTTAACTGATTGCTCATTATTTCCTCCATATTAAATTCATTTTTATTAGTATATCCTAATGTAAAATAAGAAATACTATAAATAAACTATGTATACAAAAAGGGAGAATAAATTTGTGTCTGCTTTAGTAATTAATAAAAATAATTTTCAAAAGGAAGTTTTAGAAAGTGACAAAGCGGTGCTATTAGATTTCTGGGCAAGCTGGTGCGGACCTTGTAAATCACTTTCGCCTATTATAGATGAAATTTCGTTGGAACATTCTGAAATTAAGGTATGCAAGGTAAATATAGATGAAGAACAAGAACTTGCCTCACACTTTGACATAATGAGTGTTCCGACACTTTTGGTTATTAAAGGCGGCAAAGTAGTAAATCAATCAGTTGGACTAAAACCTAAAAATCAAATTCTTGAAATGCTTTAAACTGAGTTAAACAAGTATGAAGCTACTTTCGTTATAAGGAGAAACCGCTATGGAGAAAACATATGATGTAATTATAATTGGTGGAGGTCCGGCAGGATATACATCAGCAATTTACACATCAAGGTCCGGTTTTGATACTTTAGTGCTTGAAAAATTTTCAGCAGGAGGACAAATGACACAAACTACACAAATAGATAATTATTCCGGTTTTCCCGAAGGCGTGGACGGATATGAGTTAGGAACTAAAATGCGAGAGGGAGCAGAGAGATTTGGTGCCAAAACTGTTCAAGCAGAAGTTATTGAGGTAAATCTGAAAGATAAAATAAAAACAATCAAGACACCAGACGGAGTTCTTTTAGCTCATAGCGTTATAATTGCAACGGGTGCTGAGCATAAGCATTTGGGACTTGAAAATGAAGAAAATTTGATTGGCAAAGGTGTAGGATATTGTGCTGCATGCGATGGTATGTTCTATAAAGGGAAAACCGCCACAGTTATCGGCGGAGGAAACTCAGCAGCGGCAGATGCTCTTTTACTTTCTAAAATTTGTGAAAAGGTTATCGTAGTCCATAGAAGGGACACATTAAGAGCTGAAAAGGTTTATCATGAGCCTTTACTTAAAGCTACAAATGTGAAATTTGAGTGGAATAGCACCGTTAGCGAAATTTTAGCAGACAATAAGGTTACAGGCGTTAAAGTTAAAAATACAATCGACGGTACGGAAAAAGAAATCTATACAGATGGAATTTTTATAAGCATTGGAAGAATACCTCAGACAGAACTGTTTCGTGGACAACTTAATATGGATAAAAATGGCTACATTATAGCAGATGAAACAACCAAAACCAATATAAGCGGAGTTTTTGCAGCAGGAGATGTCCGCACAAAACCTGTTCGCCAGATTGTAACTGCTACAGCCGATGGAGCATGTGCCTCTCATTTTGTAGAAGAGTATTTAGCAAATATATAATTCTATAAAAAACACAGACGGAGCTTAAATTTTTCTCTGTCTGCGTTTTTTCTCTATCTGCGCTTTATTTTATTTGATAAATCTCCATATACAGGTGTTGCTAAACCAAACCCGCCTGAAACTGTCAGTATTTGCCCCGTGGTATAAGCAGAATCATCTGATGCAAAATACACAGCGGCAGCAGCAATTTCTTCGGGTGTACCCATACGCTTAAACGG
>JAZOQG010000086.1:0-17587 GCA_045656005.1 Clostridia bacterium | reverse complement strand
AAAAGACGCAAAAGATTTGCCCTGGGGCGAAATCGGAGTAGACGTTGTGCTCGAGTGCACAGGTTTCTACACATCAAAAGAAAAAGCATCTGCTCACATCCAGGCAGGCGCAAAGAGAGTTGTTATTTCTGCTCCTGCAGGAAACGACCTTCCTACAATCGTTTACAATGTAAACCACGAAACACTCACAAAGGACGATACAGTAATTTCTGCAGCATCCTGCACAACAAACTGTCTTGCTCCTATGGCAAAAGCTCTTAACGATTTAGCTCCTATCCAGAGCGGTATCATGAGCACAATCCACGCTTACACAGGCGACCAGATGACACTTGACGGTCCTCAGAGAAAAGGAGACCTCAGAAGAAGCCGTGCAGCAGCAGTAAACATTGTTCCAAACTCAACAGGTGCTGCAAAAGCTATCGGACTTGTTATCCCTGAGCTTAACGGCAAACTTATCGGCTCTGCACAGCGTGTTCCCACACCTACAGGTTCAACAACAATCCTCGTTGCTGTAGTTAAGGGTAAAGTTACAAAAGAAGAAATCAATGCCGCAATGCGTGCTGCTGCAAATGAGAGCTACGGCTACACAGAAGAAGAGCTCGTATCAAGCGATATCATCGGTATGAACTACGGCTCACTCTTCGATGCAACACAGACAATGGTTTCCGATATCGAAGGAACAGACTATACACAGGTACAGGTTGTTTCCTGGTATGATAACGAAAATTCTTACACAAGCCAGATGGTAAGAACAATCAAATACTTCGCAGAACTCGGCTAATAAAGAATTAAAATACAAATGGGAGTGTAAAAAACAAGTTTTTACACTCCCATTTTTGTAATGAATAGAAAAAATGTTTCAAAACGCACTTTTTTAACGTGCCCTATTTAATGTAGCCTTTTTCTGCCATGCTGATAAATCCACCGCCGCCGACTATAAAATGGTCGGTAAGTGCTATGCCTATTGCATCGAAAGCACGCATCATTGAATTTGTAAGTTCAATATCGCCCGATGACGGAACGAGTGTTCCTGTTGGGTGGTTATGTGCAAGCACAACAGAGCTTGCACGGCATCTTATTGCACATTCCAAAACTTTTCGTGTATCAACATTTGAACTTGAAACTGTGCCATGTTCAATTTCGTTAAAGCTTATT
The DNA here is from genome assembly GCA_045656005.1 of Clostridia bacterium. GTDB lineage: Bacteria > Bacillota > Clostridia > UMGS1883 > UMGS1540 > JAZNQN01. Next base: position 16,432 of record JAZOQG010000086.1, on the reverse strand, counting down.
ACCTTACCTGAAATATCAAGCGACAAAAGAAAAAAGTATTCCTCAGGTCTTTCGCCTATCATGTCAAGAATATAAGCGCCAGTATCATTGGCATTTTTAAGGTGAGGGTGCTCACTCCAGCGAAGTTTCTGACAATAGTCTGAAAGAGATGAAACTGTCTTTATAAGCACAGCGCTGCTTTCTCCGACACCTTTTATGTTGATAAGGTCTTTGATATCTGCGTCGAAAACATTTGAGAGTGAGCCAAAGGATTTTATAAGGTCATGTGCTATAGGGTTGGTGTCCCCTCTTGGGATTGAATAATAGAGAATAATTTCCAAAATCTCATGAGGCTCTAAAGAAGAAGCCCCTCCTGACAAAAATTTTTTTCGCATTCTTTCTCTGTGTCCTTCGTGCATGGTTAAACCTTCCTTTAATAAGTTTTATTTGTCATGATAATTTCATTCGATTTTAAAAATATCGTCGTAGCTTACATTTAATATATTTTTAATCAGAATGATTTCATCAGGATAAAGATGCCTTTGGCCGACTTCTATTTTGGCGATGGCACTTCTTGTAATATCGCAACCGCCAAGCTGTAGCTTGACAGAAAGAATATCCTGCGTCATATTTGCGGCTTCTCTTAAATTTCGTATGTTTTGACCGATTTTATTTTCAATATCTGAATTCATAAGAACCTCCTTGCACTTATTCGGGTGCAATGTAATAATATTATAAACTTGCAATATAAGCAATATGCACTTATATAGGTGCAAAAGAAAAAAACAGGAAATAATGGAAATAAAATTTGTAAAAATAACAAAATTCTATTGCAATTATGAAAAAAATGGTGTATAATATATGTAGCATCAGGAGAGTGGGCAATTTGCCCGCTCTCTTGCATTGTAGAGAGGAAGTGTGCGTATTGTCAAAAACAGAGGACTTGATATTTAAGATGGCGGAGCCTATTGCCGCCCGTGAGAATGTTGAAATTTACGACGTTGAATTTAAAAAAGAAGGAAAAGACTGGTTTTTGAGAGTTTATCTTTTCAGTGAAAATGGGATAACTATTGAAAACTGTGAGGCAGTAAGCAGAGCACTCAGTGACGAACTTGATAAAACTGATCCTATTGATATGGCTTATTATCTGGAGGTTTCATCTCCGGGGCTTGACAGAGTTTTAAGCCGTGACCGTCATTTTGAAAGTGCCATAGGTGAAACCATTGATATAAAGCTCTTTGAAGCGATTGACGGCACCAAGACTATAAGCGGCATTTTGGAAAAGTATGAAAATAAAACAATTTATTTAAAAAATCCGGAAACGGAAGAAATATCAGAAATTGAAAAAAGCAAAGTTTCACAAGCCAGAGTGAGCTTTGAGTATTAGGAGTGATTTGAAAAGTGGCTAACGAATTAATTATGGCATTGGAACTTATCGAAAAGGAAAAAAACATTAAGAAGGAGGACCTTCTTGAGGCGCTTAAAACACCTCTTATCACCGCATACAAAAAGTATTATGGTGCAGGGGAGAATGTTTTCGTTGAAATCGACGATAACGGAAAGATTACAGTTCACGAAAAGAGAACTGTTGTGGAGGAAGCAGAAGACTATGATTTTGAAATAAGTCTTGACGAAGCACTTACTTACAACAAAAATGCAAAAATCGGCGATGTACTTGACATCGAAACAACACCAAAGGATTTCGGAAGAATTGCGGCACAAAATGCAAAGCAGATGATGGTTCAGTATATAAGAGAGGCAGAGCGCGGAAATGCTTATGCTGAATTTGTACAGAAAGAAAATGACATCATTACAGCAACAGTTCAGAAGATTGAAAGACGCGGACTTCTTCTCCAGATTGGAAACATCGAAACACTTATGCCCCGACATGAAATGATTGCAGGGGAAACATTCAAAACAGGTGACAAAATTCCTGTGTATGTTCTCGAAGTTAAAAACACAACTAAAGGACTTCAAATTCTTGTTTCAAGAACTCATCCGGGGCTTGTAAAAAGACTTTTTGAGAGAGAAGTTCCTGAAATTGGTGACGGAACAGTTGAGATTAAAAGTGTTTCAAGAGAAGCAGGTTCAAGAAGTAAAATTGCAGTTTACTCCGATAACCCGAAGGTTGACCCTGTAGGTTCTTGCGTTGGTCAAAAGGGTGCCAGAGTTGCAAGTGTACTTGATGGACTTGGTGAAGAAAAAATTGATATCGTAAAATACAGTGCTGATCCTGTTGAGTTTATAACAGAGAGCTTAAGCCCGGCAAAAGTTATAAGCGTTGATATAAACGAAGAAGAAAAATCTGCAGCGGTTGTAGTTCCTGATTTTCAGCTTTCTCTCGCAATAGGTAAGGAAGGACAAAATGCACGTCTTGCGGCTAAACTTACAGGTTGGAAAATTGATATTAAAAGTGATAAGCAGGTAGATTAATTTGAAAAGTGAAAAGTATATACCAAAGAGAATGTGTGTCTCTTGCAGAGAAATGAAAGAAAAGGAAGAACTTTTCAGAGTTGTTTTTTCAGAGGGAGCCATGATTGACAAAAGTGGAAAAATGCAGGGGCGGGGAGCTTATGTTTGTAAAGACCTTTCTTGCATTACTCTTGCGGAAAAGAAAAGAGGCTTTGAAAGAGCATTTAAAACTGCCTGCACTGGAATATACGAAAAACTTAAAGCGGAGTGTAAGTTATGACTGAAAAGCTTATAGGAATGCTTCGTCTTTCGAAAAAGGCAGGAAAACTTATTTTTGGAAGCGAGCCTTCTGCAAATGCAGTGAGAAGCGGAAGGGCACATGTTGTAATAATGGCAGTAGATGCATCAGAAAGAACCAAAAAACTTATGAGAAATAAATGTAAAAGTTTTTCTGTTCCGCTTTTTGAAATTGAAACTGCGCAGTATTTAGGCGAAAAATTTGGAAAATGCGACATAAGCGTTTTATCTGTCAGTGACGAAAATTTTGCAAAGGCAATTTTGAAGATATTGGGAAATTAAACGTTTCGCATACGGAAAGGGATGGTTATATGGCAAAAGTTAATAAGCCGAGAATTCATTCGGTTGCCAAAGAACTTAACATAAACAACAAGGAGCTTATTGAAATACTTGAGAAATATGGCATGGGTACTAAAAACCACATGAGTACATTAACTGCCGAGGATATGGATGTAATTTTTGATTATTACACCCAGAAATTTGACGATGGCTCCGATATAAATGACTTTTTGCAAAGCGGCAAAAAAGAAGAGCCGAAAGAAGAGGCTCCCAAAAAGAAGAGCAAAAAGGCTGAAAAGGCGGAGGGAGTTCCTGTTGAAACTAAAGAACAGGAAGAAATTCCATCAAAAATTGAAAAAGAAAACAAGAGCAGATACGTTGACACAAGACAAAACGTTGTTGACCTTGAAAAAATTAATACAACCGAAAGAATTGAAAAAATGGTTGAGGGAACAATAAACGAAGATGCGGGTGCAGGAAAGCAGAAAATTAAGAAAAAAGGTAAAAACAAACGTCCGCAACCCGTAAAAGAAGAAATTGCTCCTCCTCCGAAGCCTAAAAAGAAAGAAAAAGTTAAAATTGAAATTTTAGACGAGATTACTGTTGGTGAGTTTGCAGAAAAAACAAAACTTCCTGCAACTGAAATTATCAAAAAACTTATGGAACTCGGCATTATGGCAGGTGTAAGCCAGACAATTGATTTTGATACGGCGGCGCTTGTTGGTGATGATTTAGGCTTTATTGTTGAGAAAGAGGTAATTGTAACTGCAGAAGATATTCTTTTCTCGGAAGAAGAGGACAAAGAAGAAGATTTGAAACCGCGTTCACCGATCGTTGTTGTTATGGGTCACGTTGACCATGGTAAAACATCACTTCTTGATGCTATCAGAAGTGCAAATGTAACTGCAACAGAGGCGGGCGGAATTACTCAGCACATAGGTGCTTACAGTGTTGATATAAACGACAGAAAAATCACTTTTCTTGACACCCCTGGTCACGAAGCATTTACTGCTATGCGTGCAAGAGGTGCTCAGGTTACAGACGTTGCAATTATAGTTGTTGCTGCAGATGACGGAATTATGCCGCAGACAATTGAAGCTATAAACCACGCAAAAGCTGCAGGTGTAAGCATCATTATTGCAATTAACAAAATTGACAGAGAGAACGCGAATGTTGACAGAGTTATGCAGGAGCTTACCGAACAGGGCTTAATTCCCGAAGAATGGGGCGGTGACACAATCTGTGTTAAGGTTTCTGCAAAACAGAGACAGAATATTGACGGACTTTTGGAAATGGTACTGCTTGTTGCAGACATGAAGGAGCTTCGTGCAAATCCTGACAAAATGGCAAGAGGTACTGTAATTGAAGCAAGACTTGATAAGGGAAGAGGTCCCGTGGCAACTGTTTTGGTTCAGGAAGGTACACTTCACATAGGTGACACAATCGTTGCAGGAACTTCCGTAGGCAGAGTACGTGCAATGATTTCTGACCAGGGAACAAGAGAAAAAGAAGCAGGTCCTTCAACTCCTGTGGAAATTACAGGTCTTTCTGAGGTTTGCGACGGTGGTGACTTATTCTACGCAGTTCGTGACGAAAGAATGGCAAAACAGGTTGTTGAGCAGAGAAAGCAGAAAATCAAAGACCAGATGCAGAAATCTTCAAGCATCGTCACTCTTGATGATTTGTTCGGACAAATTCAGGAAGGCGAAGTTAAAGACCTTAATATCATCGTAAAAGCCGATGTTCAGGGTTCTGTTGAAGCGGTAAAACAAAGTCTTGAAAAAATCTCAAACGAAGAAGTTCGTGTTAAAGTTATCCACGGTGCAGTTGGTGCGGTTACTGAAAGCGACGTTATGCTTGCAACAGCATCAAATGCAATTATAGTAGGCTTTAATGTAAGACCTGACGGCGGTGCAAGAGCGGCTGCTGAGATGCATAAAGTTGACATGAGAATGTACAGAATAATTTATGATGCAATCGAAGAGATTGAAGCTGCAATGAAGGGTATGCTCGCACCTACATTCCGCGAGGCTGTTATAGGTCATGCGGAAATCCGTTCAACATTTAAGGTTTCAGGCGTTGGAACTATTGGCGGATGCTATGTAACAGACGGTAAATTCCAGCGTAATTCCTCTGTCCGCATAGTTCGTGACGGTATTGTAATTCACGAAGGCGCGCTCGCTTCTCTTAAGAGATTTAAAGACGACGTTAAAGAGGTTGCCCAGGGGTATGAATGCGGTATGGGCTTTGAGAAATTTAACGATATAAAAGAAGGCGATGCAGTTGAATGCTTCGTTATGGAAGAAGTGGCAAGATAAATTTAAAGGAGGGTTTTTCTATGGCGGCTCACAGAAATGACAGAATTGACGAAGAAGTTAAAAGAGAACTCGGTGCTTTGATAAGAGAGCTTAAAGACCCCAGAATTTCAGGAATGGTAAGTGTTATCGCAGTCAGAGTGACAAAGGATTTACGTTTTGCAAAGGCTTTCATAAGTGTTTTGGGAAGCGAAGAGCAGCAAAAAAGCAGCATTGAAGGAATTAAAAGTGCGGCAGGATTTATAAGAAAAGAAATAGGCAGAAGAATTAATCTTCGCCACACTCCCGAATTTTCCTTTGTGCTTGATAACTCTATTGAGCATGGCGCTTATATAAACAAAATTATCAGTGACCTTTCAAGGGATGATAAAGATGAATAATATACTTGACTTAATTAAAAATGGGGAAAGAATAGTAATTCTTCCCCATGACAATATTGACGGTGATGCTTTTTGTTCCGCGCATGCCTTGAAGTTTTTTGTAGAAAGCTTTGGCAAAAGTGCCACAGTGCTTTCGGAAAACAAGTCAGCAAGAGGGCTTGATTTTATGGCCTTTGAATGTGAAGTTTTTGAGAGCGGAAAAGAGTATAGTTTTGACACGGCGATTGCAATTGACTGTGCTGACATAGAGCGCCTCGGTGAGAGGAAAAGTGTTTTTGAAGGAGCAAGACACAAAGGGGTAATAGACCACCACAAAACAAACAAGGGCTATGGTGAAATAAATCTTGTTTGTCCCGATGCTTCTGCAGCGTGCGAGGTTATGTATAATCTTTTCACAAAGTTTGATGTCCCTCTTAGGAAAGATGTGGCAACTTTAATTTACTGCGGAATTGTGACTGATACGGGTGGTTTTCGCTATTCAAATACAACCCCTGAAACTCTTATGGCGGCAGCACATCTTTTAAAAATGGGTGCAGATGCAGAAAGTATTATGACAAACATTTTTGAAAAGAAACCACGTTCACAGTTTTCCGTTGAGGCAGAGGCTTTTAAAAACACAAAGTTTTTCCATGACGGAAAAACGGCGATATGTGTAATAACAAAAGAAATGCAGGAAAAATTCGGGGCAAGCGACGAGGATTTAAGTAACATTTCAAGTCAGCTTAGATGCATTGAAGGGGTTATAGTTTCTGCTACCATAAAAGAGAAAGATGGTGCTTTCAGGCTATCTCTTCGCTCGAAGGATTTTGTTGATGTGGCAGAAATCTGCGGACATTTCGGCGGCGGCGGACACATTCGTGCGGCAGGTGCGACTTCTTCGCTTGGAGCGGAGGAAACAAAAAAAGAGCTTATTCGCCTGATTGGAGAAAGTTATGAACGGATACATTAATGTATATAAACCATCGGGCATATCAAGTCACGATTGCATATACAAAGTAAGAAGGGCTCTCGGCACAAAACGAGTTGGGCACACGGGAACACTGGACCCGATGGCAGAAGGGGTTTTGCCCATCTGCGTCGGGAAAGCCACAAGAGCCTCTGACATGATAATGGCAACCGAAAAAGAATATAAGGCGACCCTTACCTTCGGTACAAAAACCACAACTGCCGACAGGGAGGGAGAGGTTTTAGAAAGAAGCGACCGTATTCCTTCGAAAGAGGAATTCGAAAGTATAATCCCAAACTTTTTAGGGGAGATTATGCAAATTCCACCAATGTATTCGGCGGTGCATCACAATGGAAAAAGGCTTTATCAATTGGCAAGAGAAGGAAAAAGCGTTGAGCGGGCACCCAGAAAAATAACAATATTTGACATAAAACTTTTATCTTTTGGCGAGGGAAAAGCAACTATGCTTATTACTTGTTCAAAAGGAACTTATATCAGAACGCTTTTAGAGGATATGGCAGAGTGTGCGGGAACATTTGGTCACATGAGTTCTCTTATGAGATGCAGAAGCGGTGTGTTTGTGGTTGAAAACAGTATAAAAATCGAAGATATAAGTCAGGAAAAATTAATGCCGACAGACAGCATGTTTATGCACTATGAAAAAATAATATTAAATGAAGAAAACACAAAGAGAGTACTAAACGGAGTTCCTCTTAAAATAGGATGCCGTGAGGGTATTTTATACAGAGTGTATTCTGATGAAGATAAGTTTCTCTGCCTTTCCGAAGGTATAGTGGAGGATGGCAGAAGTGTACTTAAAATGATTAAGAGCTTTTACTGATAAAGGAGGTGTGCCCTATGGAGAAGGTTATTGCAATAGGCAATTTCGACGGGGTGCATATAGCCCACCAAAAGCTTTTATCCCTTTGTGCGGCAGAAGCAAAAAAGAGAAATTTAAAATCTGTGGCATACGTTTTTGAAACCCACCCTGCATTTTTGTTGGGGAAAAAAGATTTTTCAATTATAACTTCAAACGAAGTAAAAAAGAGAGAGATACTTAAAACGGGAATAGACGAGGTTTATTTTGAGGAAACAACGAAGGAAATTCTTTCAAAAACACCTGAAAAATTTGTTCGTGAAATATTAAAGGAAAAGCTGGGAGCCGTGTGCGTTTTCGCAGGTTACAATTACACCTTCGGAAAAGGCGGTGCGGGTGACAGCACACTTTTAAAGGAAATATGTTCACAGTATGGAATTGACACAGTTATAATGGAGAATGAAACTCTTTCGGGAGAAGAAATAAGCAGCAGCCGAATAAGAGATTTTCTTTTGAAGGGTGACGCTTTGGGTGCGGCAAGGCTTCTCGGAAGAGAGTATAGTTTTGAAGGAATTGTGCAAAAAGGGAAAAAGCTTGGCAGAGTAATTGGGTTTAAAACTGCCAACGTACATTTTGAAAAAGGAATACTTGTTCCCAGAAACGGAGTTTACAGAACAAAGACAACCGTTTTCGGCAAGGAATATAAAAGTGTTACAAATGTTGGAACAAATCCCACTTTTGAAAACATACCGCCGAGGCTTGAAAGTCATCTCATAGATTTTGACATGGATATTTACGGCGAGAATATCAAAGTGGATTTTTATGAAAAAATAAGAGACGAAGTTTGTTTTTCAGGGATTGAAGAGCTTAAAAAACAAATTGAAAAAGATAAATCATATGTAATTAACAATTAAAAGGGGAGATTTTTGTGAGATTATCAGGATTATTAATGCCAACTTTAAGAGAAAATCCGGCAGAGGCGGAGATTTTATCTCATCAGTTAATGCTTCGTGCAGGACTTATAAGAAAATTGGCGGCAGGTATTTATTCATACATGCCTATGGGACTTCGTTCCCTTCGCAAGGTTCAGGAAGTTATAAGAGAGGAAATGGACAGGGCAGGTGCAAACGAGCTTTTGATGAGCGCACTTTTGCCTGCTGAGAGTTTTATGGCATCAGGCAGATGGGACGTGTTTGGACCTGAAATGTTCCGCCTGCACGACCGTCATGAAAGAGATTTTTGTCTTGGACCTACACACGAAGAGATTTTTACTGAAACTGTTAAAAATGAAGTTCGTTCATACAAACAGCTTCCTCTTACTCTCTATCAGATAGGCACAAAATACCGTGACGAGAGAAGACCCCGTTTTGGTGTTATGAGAAGCCGTGAGTTTATTATGAAGGACGCATATAGCTTTGACCTTACAGAGGAGGGTCTTGATGCATCATACAAAAAAATGTACGATGCATATTGTGCGATATTCAAAAGACTCGGACTTGACTTTACAATAGTTGATGCTGACAGCGGTGCTATGGGCGGTTCGGGTTCACAGGAATTTATGGTTAAGAGTGAAGTGGGCGAAGATGTTATTGCGCATTGTGATGCTTGCGGATATGCTGCAAACGAGGAAAAGGCAGAATGTATTCCTGATAACACCGAGTTTGTGTCAAATGGCAAGGAAATAGAAAAAATTAAAACTCCTGATGTTCACACAATTGATGAGCTTTGCGAGTTTCTTTCTGTTCCTGCAACATCTTTTGCAAAAACACTTATTTATAATGCAGACGGCAAATTTGTGGCAGTTATGGTTCGTGGTGACAGAGAGGTAAATGAGGTAAAACTTCAGAATATGCTCGGAGCATCAGAAATAGAGCTTGCAGCGCCCTCTGATGTAAGAGAAATTACAAAAGCCGAAGTAGGCTTTGCGGGTCCTATCGGACTTTCCATCCCCGTTTATGCTGACAAGGAAATAGAAAAAATGCATTCCTTTGCAGTGGGTGCAAACGAAACTGATTATCACCTTATAAACGTTGAGGCTGGAAGAGACTTTACTCCTACGGCTTATGCAGATTTAAGAATAATTGTAAGCGGTGACATCTGCCCTAAGTGCGGAAAGGAAATTAAGACATATCACGGAATTGAAGTTGGACATATATTTAAACTCGGCACAAAATATTCCAAAGCCTTAGACCTTACATTTCCCAATGAAAACGGAGAGGCTGCTCCTGTTATAATGGGCTGCTACGGTATCGGTGTAAACCGTTGCCTCGCTGCCGCGATTGAGCAAAATTCTGACGAGAACGGAATCGTATGGCCTATGGCGATTGCACCTTTCCATGTAGCAGTTGTTCCTACAAATGCTAAAGACGAGGCAGTTTGTGCTCTTGCGGAAGAAATTTACGAAACACTCAAAAGAGAAGGTATTGAAGCTATAATTGATGACAGAGATGAGAGAGCAGGCGTTAAGTTTAAAGACTGCGACCTTATCGGAATTCCGCTTCGCATAACAGTTGGTAAAAAAGCAGGCGAAGGACTTGTTGAATACAAAGTCCGCGGAGCCGAGGGCTTTGAAGAACTGAAAAGTGAAGAAGCAATTAAAAAGGCGATTCAGACCGTAAGAGAGGGTTTAAGATGATTACAACCATAACCTTAAGTCCCGCCTTTGACAGAACATATTATGTTGATAATTTCAATGTTTCGGGACTTAATCGTGCATGGCAGGTTAAGGTTAATATGGGCGGAAAGGGAATAAATTTCAGCTCCATTGTAGCCTCCTGCGGACTTTCGTGCACTGCAACAGGCTTTCTTGGCGAGGGAAGAGAAAAATTTGAAAATTTTCTTCGTCAGCAGGGAGCCGTTCCGGATTTTGTTGAAACAGAAGGCGGAATCCGCACAAATATTAAAATATGCGACATTTCAAATGATTCTTATACAGATTTGAACGAATGCAGCAGTGCTGTTTCAGAAAAGGATATAAAAAGACTTTTGAAAAAGGTTGATACGTTTTGTAAGCGAAACAAATTTTTGTATATGGGTGGCACACTTCCGCCGGGAGCTCCTATGGAAACATACGCAGAGCTTATAAAAATAGGCAAAGCGAGGGGAGTCGTATGCGTGCTTGATGCATCAGGTGAGGCACTTTTAAAAGGCATAGAAGCGGAGCCTGATATTATAAAGCCAAATCGCCAGGAGGCGGAGGAAATTTTGGGAAAAGAAATAAAAACCATTGAAGATGCCTCCGTTTCTGCCCGTGAAATGGTAAAAATGGGTGCAAAAACAGTTTTGCTTACTTTAGGCGGTGATGGTGCAATATGTGCCGATGAAAATGGTACCATTTATGCCCAACCACTGCTTTTAAAGCCTAAAAGCACAGTTGGTGCAGGAGACTGTTTTTTAGGCGGATTTATATATGGAAAAAGCAAAAATTTAGGAAATATGGCATCGCTTAAATATGCAGTTTCCTTCTCGGGTGCAAAGGTTCAGACAGAGGGGACAGACCTTCCTCCGCTTGAAAAACTTTGTGCTTACACCAGCGAGATAATCTGTAACGAAATATGAAAGGAAAAAATTATGGCAGACCGTTCCAAAATAAGGAATTTTTGTATAATTGCTCATATAGACCACGGTAAAAGTACTCTGGCAGACCGCCTTTTGGAGCTTACGGGGTCTATTGAGGAGCGTGACATGGAGTCGCAGCTTCTCGATAACATGGACCTTGAAAAAGAGAGAGGCATTACCATTAAAGCCCGTGCCGTGCGTCTTATATACAAAAGAGACGGAGAAGAGTATATTTTAAATCTTATTGACACTCCGGGACATGTTGACTTTAACTATGAAGTATCACGTTCTCTTGCGGCTTGCGAAGGAGCTCTTTTAGTTGTTGATGCGGCACAGGGGATTGAGGCACAGACTTTGGCAAATACTTATCTTGCCCTAGAGCATGACCTTGAAATTTTGCCCGTTATAAACAAGATTGATTTGCCGGCTGCAAGACCTGAGGTTGTTATAGGAGAAATTGAAAACATTATTGGCATTGAAGCTGAAAATGCGCCTAAAATAAGTGCTAAAAACGGCATCAATATTCTGGCTGTGCTTGATGATATTGTTGACAATATTCCCGCACCCGAAGGCAATGAAAATGACCCGCTTAAGGCACTTATATTTGACTCTTACTATGATAGCTACAAAGGTGTTATAGTTTATGTAAGAGTTATGAGCGGAAAGCTCCGTGCGGGCGATGAAATACTCTTTATGGCAACAGGCAAAAAGTTTGAGGTTGTTGAGGTTGGATACTTAAAGCCTGACGGAATGCTCCCTTCAAAGGAAATTGCCGCAGGCGAAGTAGGATATATTACTGCAAGTATTAAAACGGTTGCCGATATAAATGTTGGTGACACGGTTACACTTTCAGAAAATTCTGCCCCAGAGCCACTTCCCGGTTACAAGAAGGTAAATCCCATGGTTTATAGCGGTATTTATCCAGCAGACGGAGCAAAGTACGGGGATTTGCGTGATGCTCTTGATAAATTAAAACTCAATGACGCTGCACTTTCCTTTGAACCTGAAACATCTATTGCTTTGGGTTTTGGTTTCCGTTGCGGATTTTTAGGTCTTTTGCATATGGAAATTATTCAGGAAAGACTTGAACGAGAGTATAATTTAGACCTTGTGACAACGGCACCCGGTGTTATTTACAGAATTACAAAAACAGACGGAAGTGTTGTGTTTATAGATAATCCTACAAATTTACCATCTGTGGCTGAAATTGATATTATGGAAGAACCTTTTGTAAATGCAAACATCATGGTGCCAACAGAATTTGTTGGAAGTATCATGGAGCTTTGTCAGGACAGACGCGGCATTTACAAGGACATGAAATATATTGACGAGGGCAGGGCAACACTTCATTATGAAATGCCATTAAACGAAATTATCTATGACTTTTTCGATGCTTTAAAATCAAGAACAAAGGGTTATGCGTCCTTTGACTATGAGATGCTCGGTTATGTTAAGAGCGACCTTGTAAAACTTGACATTCTCTTAAACGGAGAAGTTGTTGATGCACTCAGCTTTATAGTTCATACATCAAAATCCTATGCAAGGGGAAGAAGGATTGCAGAAAAACTTAAGGAAAATATTCCGCGTCAGCTTTTTGAAATACCAATTCAGGCGGCGATAGGCGGAAAGGTTATTGCAAGGGAAACTGTTAAGGCACTACGCAAAGACGTTTTGGCAAAGTGTTACGGCGGTGACATAACAAGAAAGAAAAAACTTCTTGAAAAACAGAAGGAAGGTAAAAAGAGAATGAGACAGGTAGGCTCTGTGGAAGTTCCGCAGGAGGCATTCATGTCCGTTTTAAAACTTGACTGATGTTAGGAGTTTATATTCACATCCCGTTTTGCATAAAAAAGTGCAATTACTGCAGTTTTTGCTCTTATGAAGGTGCGCTTCGTTATGAAGAGCTTTATGTAAAAAGGGTTATAAAAGAAATAAAATCATACGAAAAAGAAAAGATAGACACAGTTTATTTTGGTGGGGGCACCCCTTCACTTTTAAAAAGCGAAAGTCTTTTAAAAATTTTGTCCTCTGTAAAAGAGCAGTTTGAGATTTTGGAAAATGCCGAAATCACACTTGAGGCAAATCCAAAAACTGCAGACAGGGAAAAGTTTAAAAGGCTTTGTGACGGTGGATTTAACAGAATAAGCTTTGGTTTTCAGTCTTTTAAAGACGGAGAACTTAGTGTTCTTGGCAGGGTACATAAAAGCGCTGATAACGAAAAGGCTTTCTTTGATGCAAGGGAGGCAGGCTTTAAAAATATTTCTGCTGATATTATGTTTGCACTTCCCGCTCAGTCTTTAAAGGATTTTGAAGAAAATATCGATAGAATGCTTTCTCTTTCGCCTGAGCATTTTTCGGCATATTCTCTTTCAATTGACGAGGGGACACCATTTTTTGAAATGGCAGACACACTTTCCCTTCCAAATGAGGATTTGGAAAGAGAAATGTATTATCTTCTTTGCGAAAAATTAAAAAGTGCAGGATATGAGCACTATGAAATATCAAATTTTGCAAAGGAAGGTTTTCGGGCTCGTCACAACACAAAATACTGGCTCGGTGAGCCTTATATAGGAATAGGTGCAGGTGCACATTCCTACTATAAAGACAAAAGATATGCAAATATTTGTGACATTAAAGAATATATCGAGAATGAAAATGCATTAGAATTTTGCGAATATATAAGCGAAGATGAGAAAAAAAGAGAGCGGTATATGCTCGGTCTTCGCATGGCAGACGGAATAGAGAAAGAAGAAAACCCCAAATTTGATTCCCTTATAGAAAAGGGGCTTTTAGAAGAGATTAACGGGCGAATTCGCCTTACAAAAAGAGGAATAGACATATCAAACTATGTGTTTTCGGAGTTGATTTAATGGATGCGAGAGAGTATGCTCTTAAAATTATTTTAAGGCGCAGACAAAGCGGAAAACAGATTTTCGACAAGCTTTTGGAAAAAGGCTTTGAAGAGGACGAGGCAGAAGAGGCAGTTTCCTATTACAAAGAAAAAGGGTATATAGACGACAAAGACTATGCCAGAAGATTTACATCCGATGCGATAAAATTAAAAGGTTACGGAAAGAGCAGAATTATCAGGGATTTAAAGACAAGGGGTATAAGTGATGAGGATATAGAAGAAGCACTTTTTGATGCTTTCTTTGACCTCGCACCCATTATGCTTAAAAAATTTCCAGTCTGTGAAAGCATTAAGGATAAAAACAAAATTATAAACCACTTTTTAAGAAGAGGATTTTCTTTTAGTGAAATAAATGATGCATTAAGGGAGAATTACACACAGGAGTATTAACCATGAAAGTAGGAATAGTATCACTGGGATGTTGCAAGAATCTTGTTGACAGCGAGATTATGCTTGGAGTTTTAAATAAAGAAGGCTTTGAAATTACATTTCGTGCAGAGGAAGCGGAAATTGTAATTATCAACACCTGCGCATTTATAGAAGGTGCGCAGCAGGAGGCTATTGACACGATACTTGAGTTTGCCTCATACAAGGAGACGCATTTAAAAAAGCTGATTGTAACAGGTTGCCTTTCTCAAAGATATAAAGAAGAAGTGCTCGCTCTTTTGCCTGAGGTTGACGCAGTTGTGGGCATTGATGAAATAGAAAAAATTGGCGAAATCATAAAAAGTGACGAGAAATATTTTGTGGGAAAAGGGTGCGGTGCGTATCCGGAAGGAACTCCAAGAATTTTGGCAACACCGCCTTATACTGCATATTTAAAAATTGCAGAAGGGTGCGACAACAACTGTACATATTGCGCTATACCTTTTATAAGAGGACCTTTCAGAAGCAGAAAGATGGAAGACATTCTCTGCGAAGCAGAACATCTTGCAAAAAGCGGAGTAGAAGAGCTTATCGTAGTAGCGCAGGACACCACACGTTATGGTGAGGATATTTATGGTGAAGGAAGGCTTTCAAACCTTTTGAAAGAGCTTTGCAAAATAGAAGGATTTCACTGGATAAGAGTTTTATATACTTATCCTGAAAGACTTTCAGACGAAATTTTAAATGTAATGGCAGAGGAAGAAAAAATAGTTAAATATTTTGATATTCCAATTCAGCATATATCAGATACTGTTTTGAAACGCATGGGCAGAAAAAGCACGGGTGAAAGCATTATAGAGCTTATAAGAAAAATAAGAAAAATTCTTCCTGATGCGACCATAAGAACATCTCTTATTGCAGGTTTTCCGGGTGAGAGCGAAGAAGATTTTGAAAAACTTTATGAGTTTGTGAAAGAAACTCATTTTTCAAGGCTTGGTGTTTTCGCATACTCAAAGGAAGAGGGAACACCTGCCGAAAAACTTTCGGGACATTTACCCGAAGAGGTTAAAAAAGAGAGAGCTGACAAGATAATGCTTTTGCAGCAGCAAATTTCAACGCAGTATTGTAAAGGCTTTGTAGGAAAAGAAATTGAAGTTTTGGTAGAGGGTGCCATAGGCGATACATATTATGGAAGAAGCCGGGGCGATGCTCCCGATATTGACGGAAAGGTTTACTTTACCGGAGGAGGCGACCATCTTATAGGAGGCTTTACCAAAGTTTTAATAAAAGATTCAGACGAATATGATTTGAAGGGAGAAAGAATATGAATTTACCAAACAAATTAACAATTTTAAGGGTGATTATGATTCCGCTTTTTATGGCGCTTTATCTTATTTCATCGCCCGTAGCATTTTCAGTTTTTGGAATTGACATTACATGGACACTTCTTTTTGCAGACCTTGTATTCATTTTGGCATCTGTAACAGACTGGGCAGACGGATACATAGCAAGAAAAGAAGGCATTGTTACAAACTTTGGCAAATTTATGGACCCTTTGGCAGATAAACTTTTGGTTACGGCAGCATTTTTGTGCATGATGGGAGCGGGAGTTGTAAATTTATGGGTTGTAATGATTACCCTTTCGCGTGAATTTATTGTAACAGGTGTAAGACTTATTGCCGCATCAGACGGCAAGGTTATTGCCGCAGGTAAAATGGGTAAAATCAAAACTGTGTGGCAGATGATAACAATTATAATTGCAATTTTGTCAGGAAGAACACTCTTTACTGATATACTATTCTGGATTTCAGCACTTTTAACTGCAGTTTCAGGATATGGCTACATAAAAGATAATCTTCACGTTTTTAAGGAGAATTAACAAATGAAAAAGATTTTAGCGATTACCCTGACTCTTTTAATGGTTTTGACTTTTTCCGCCTGCGGAAAGGATTATAAAGGTGAATTTGATACTATAAAAGAAACCTTTAAAGATTTTTTCCTTGGTGATTTTGAAGAAGAATATAGTAATATTTTATCAGAATTTGAGTATGCTCTCGAAGAAAAAGACAAGGATTTGATGGAGAAACTTATTCTGAGTTTAGGGGAGCTTTCCGAAAGAGTTAAAGAAGAAAACGGAGAAACAATTTCTGAAATATTAACAGAAATGAAAGG
>JAZOQG010000085.1:0-40260 GCA_045656005.1 Clostridia bacterium | reverse complement strand
GAGCAGGCAAAGCAAAAGGTTTTGCATCTTGCAAAAATTTTGTCAGGCTACACAGGCGGCATAAAGGTGCATGTTGTACCATTTACAAAGCCACAGCTTCAGATGCGTGAAAAATGCCCCGAAGAGCATCTCACTATAATTATGAGAAGAATGATGATGATGATTTCTTCAAAAATTGCGGAAAGAGAAGGAGCACTTTGTCTTGTTACGGGAGAGAGCCTCGGTCAGGTTGCAAGTCAGACAATGGAAGCTATTTCGGTTACTGACAATGCATGTACACTTCCATGCTTCCGCCCTCTTATCGGCTCTGACAAGGAAGATATCATAACAATTGCTAAAAAAATAGGAACATTTGAAACTTCAATTCTTCCTTATGAGGATTGTTGTACAATTTTTGTTCCCAAGCACCCCACAACAAAGCCTCGTCTTGAAAAAATACTCGAATCAGAATCAAAACTCGATGTTGAAGCTTTAGTTTTGGAAGCAATAGAAAATACAGAGGTGGTAACGGTTACACCGTAATTATATATGGAAAAGCTTATTAAAAAATTAATCGACAATAAAATAACAGTTTCAACCTGTGAATCGTGTACAGGCGGACTTTTAGCAGCTGAATTTGTAAACGTTTCAGGGGCTTCCGAAATATTTATGGAAGGCATTGTAACTTATTCAAATGAATCAAAAATGCGTCTTGGTGTTAAAGAGGAAACCCTTAAAGAGCATGGAGCAGTAAGCGAGGAAACCGCTCTTGAAATGGCAAACGCAATAAGAAAGAGAGCGGGCACAACACTTGGCATTTCAACAACAGGTGTTGCAGGGCCTGGCGGCGGAACAGACGAAAAACCCGTTGGGCTTGTATATACTGCAATAGTAAGCGATAAAGAGCAAAATATTTATAAACTTTTGCTCCGCGGTGACAGAACTGCCGTGCGAAGGCAGACGGTAGAATTTATTATGAAAAAACTTATGGAAAATTTTTAGTTATAGAGGTAGAATAGAATGAATACAAATCCGCCGGTTTTAAAAAATATAACGGATACACTCCAGGAAAATTATATGCCTTATGCCATGAGTGTTATAATCTCCCGTGCAATTCCTGAGATTGATGGCTTTAAGCCTTCTCACAGAAAGCTTCTTTATACTATGTATAAAATGGGGCTTTTAACAGGGGGCAGAACAAAGTCGGCAAACGTTGTGGGGCAGACGATGAAACTTAACCCCCACGGCGACATGGCAATTTACGAAACCATGGTGCGCATGACAAAGGGTAATGCGGCACTACTTCACCCATTTGTTGATTCAAAGGGTAACTTCGGTAAGCAATATAGCCGCGATATGGCATTTGCTGCATCAAGATATACAGAGGTAAAGCTCGCTGAAATTTGTCGTGAGATTTTTACGGATATTGATAAAGATACCGTAGAATTTCAGGATAACTATGATGCTACCATGAAAGAGCCATGTATGCTTCCCGTATCTTTCCCAACTATTTTACTTAATGCAAATCAGGGTATTGCAGTTGGTATGGCAAGTAATATCTGTTCCTTTAATTTAAAGGAGCTTTGTCTTGCGACCATTGAACTTATCAAAAAGCCAAATGCCGATATAAGCGAAATTTTGCTCGCACCTGATTTTCCAACGGGCGGATATATAATATATGATAAGGCACAGCTTGCAGAAATTTATAAAACAGGAAGAGGAAGTTTTAAACTTCGTGCAAAATATAATTATGATAAGAAAAATAATTGCATAGAAATTTATGAAATTCCATATTCTACAACAAGTGAAGCAATTATTGATAAGCTGATTGAACTTATCAAGGCTAACAAAATTAAAGAAATTTCTGATATCCGTGACGAAACCGACTTAAACGGTCTTAAAATTACAATTGATATTAAAAAGGGAGTAGACCCTGATAAATTGATGACAAGGCTTTTTAAAATGACTCCGCTTGAGGATAGCTTCAGTTGCAATTTTAATATTCTTATAGACGGACATCCGAAAGTAATGGGTGTTTATGAAATTTTGACAGAGTGGACCCGTTTCCGCACAGATTGTCTCAAAAGAATGCTTGCATTTGACATTGGGAAGAAAAAAGACAAACTGCATCTTTTATTGGGTCTTAAAAAAATTCTTCTTGATATTGACAAGGCAATAAAAATTGTAAGGGAAACCGAAAATGACGATGATGTTGTTCCAAACCTCATGTCAGCTTTTGGAATTGATAAAATTCAGGCAGAATACGTTGCGGAGATAAAACTTCGTAATCTGAACAAACAGTATATTTTGCGCAGAATTGAAGAAACTTCCCTTTTGCAGGATGAAATCGCAAAACTTGAATTTATTCTTTCCTCCGAAAAAGAGATAAAGAAAATGATTATATCAGATTTAAATGATGTAATCAAAAAATATGCGCAGGATAGAAAAACAGAAATTCTTGAAGGCGAGGATGTAACAGAATACAAGGAAGAACAGTATATTGAAGATTACAACCTTAAAATTTTCTTTACGAAAGATAATTATCTTAAAAAGATATCTCTTGTATCACTTCGAAGTGCTTCCGAACAAAAGCTCAAAGAAGGGGACCGCATACTTTGTGAGTTTGAATCTACAAACCGTGCCGACATACTTCTTTTCAGCAATATGCATAACGTATATAAAATGCGCCTTCACGAAATAGCGGACTGCAAGGCAAGCTCATGGGGCGAATTTCTTCCAAACCTTTTAGGGCTTGAGGAAGATGAAAAAATTCTATACGCAGTTCCCACAGAGAAATATGAAGGACTTATGCTTTTTGCCTTTGAAAACGGAAAAATTGCAAAAGTTCCGATGGAATCTTATGTTACAAAACTTAATCGTAAAAAACTTACAAATGCTTACGGCAGTGCATCGCCTTTGGCAAATGCTCTTTTCATTACCGGAGAATGTGATGTTTTTGCCTCGGCAGACAGTGGAAAATATTTGCTTTTCAACAGCGCAGATGTTCCGCTTAAAACTACTAGAAGCACACAGGGTGTTCAGGTGATGAGGCTTAAAAAGGGAAGTAAGTTTTTGAGTATAACCCTTCCTGAAAATTCAGGTGTTACTGACCCTGCTTCATACAGAGCGAGAGCGCTTCCCTCTGGAGGATACTATCCAAAGGGTGATGATGACCCGCAACTTTCATTATTTTAAAGAGAGGTGACCCCTATGAACGGATTTATGATTATGTGGCTTTTATTTGCACTTTTGTTTCTTTTTCTTGAACTATCTACTGTAAATCTCGTTTCAATTTGGTTTGTGGCAGGTGCAACATGCGCGCTTTTAGCGGCGGCAATTGGGCTTTCCTTAGGAGTGCAGATAGCAGTATTTATAGCTGTGACCGCACTTCTTATTATCTTTACAAAGCCTGCGGTCAAGAAAATTCTTTTGCAAAAAACCCATGCCACAAACTTTGACAGAATAATTGGAAAAGAAGGCATTGTAACACAAAAGATTGACGGAGCAAACGGCACGGGGCAAATAAGAGTGCAGGGCAGCGTGTGGTCTGCAAAAAGCGATAACGGAGCTGATTTGGAAGTTGACACCAGAGTTGAAATCTTAAGAATTGAAGGGGTAAAGGCTGTTGTAAAAGCACAGTCTGAAAACAAATAAGGAGGTTTTCAAATGGGTATTGTGGCAATCATATTAATTATAGCAATTATCGTTATTGTAAGATGCATAAAAATTGTACCTCAGGCACATGCGTATATAGTCGAAAGACTTGGTGCGTACAATGAAACATGGGGTGTAGGTTTTCATTTTCTCTTGCCTATAGTCGACAAAGTGGCAAAAAAGGTGAATCTTAAGGAGCAGGTTGTAGATTTTGAGCCTCAGGGTGTTATTACAAAGGACAATGTAACCATGCAGATTGACACGGTTGTGTTCTTCCAGATAACAGACCCAAAACTTTTTGCCTACGGAGTCGAAAGACCCATGATGGCAATAGAAAACTTAACTGCAACAACATTGCGTAATATTATAGGCGAGATGGAACTTGACGAAACATTGACTTCAAGAGACACAGTTAACACAAAAATGCGTGCAATCCTGGACGAAGCAACCGACCCGTGGGGAATTAAGATAAATCGTGTGGAACTTAAAAATATTATCCCACCCCGTGAAATTCAGGATTCCATGGAACGACAGATGAAAGCGGAAAGAGAAAGACGCGAATCAATCCTTCGTGCAGAAGGTGAGAAAAAGTCTGCCATTTTGGTAGCAGAAGGTGAAAAAGAGGCGGCAATCTTGCGTGCCGAAGCCGAAAGAGAAGCCGCAATAAGGCAGGCGGAAGGTGAAGCAGAGGCAATAATCAAGGTGCAAAGCGCTGTGGCAGAAGGAATTCGCCTTATAAATGAAGCGGCGCCTACAAAAGAAATGCTGACACTTCGAAGCATGGAAGCCTTCGAAAAAGCGGCAGACGGAAAGGCTACAAAAATTATTGTTCCGTCTGAAATTCAAAATATGGCAGGACTTGCATCAGCGCTTAAAGAAATAGTAGTTTCTGATAAAGAGTAATAAAGAAAGGGTGTAAAAAATGTTTTTTACACCCTTTATATTTATATATTTTTTAAAAATGTTTTTAAATTTTTAAGACCTTTTTCCAGAGCCTCAAGGCAAGGCTCACTGCCTTCAAACTCAATAGTACAAAATCCGTCATATCCTGCATTTTTTATGATTTTAAGGCATTGCTCTACGGGAACTACGCCTTCTCCCAATATGGCACCTTTTAAGAAGTTTTGTCCCCTTGTTCTGAAATAACCTTCATGCTCTTCGGAAGAGTAGGGCAAAAAGTGAAAATCCTTGGCATGAACATGAAATGCATAAGGTGCGCATCTCGATACTGCCGTGGCACTTTGCTGGTCTGTGCACATAAAATTACCCATGTCAAGAAGAAGACCAAAATTTGGATGATTTACTGACGTTATAATTTTTTCTACACGGTCACTATCCTGACAAATAAAACCATGATTTTCAATGGTTGTTTTGATGCCGAGTTTTTCTGCATATTCAGTAATTCTCCTTATATTACTGGTCATTTTTGGTAACGAAGTGTCAAAAAACGGGTACCTTTTGGGCAGTTCAAAGGCAGCATCGTGACGAAAAACAGGCACTTTTAACACTTTTGCGACATCTAACTCCCTGCAAATTCTTTCAAATTCCATGTTGTCCTCTTCGTCACTTTCCAAAGCCATGCATGCCCCTACCGCGTAGCATGTTATCCCCATGCCGAGCCTGTCCGCTTCCGCGCGAAGCCTTTTGGCAAAATCTATAGAACTTTCGCCTTCGGGAGGCATTAAATCTGTAAACTCTATAAAATCAAACCCCAGTTCTTTTGCTTTGCCTATGGCAGTAAATTGATCCAGTTCTCCGTTGTCCATGCATTGTTTAAACGAATATGAACTTACTGATATTTTCATTGTTTCACTCCCTTTCCTAATATAATACCATGAAAAAAATAAGCGTTCAATAATTTATTTGCCTTGTTTTGTAAAAATATTGTCCTAAAATATTGCCCAAAACCTTGACACTTTTGTGAGTTTGTTATATACTAGGAGTAGTTTATTGCGAAGGATGATTATGTGAAGGAAAGAATTTTTGATAACGGTGTAATTCTGAATAATACATACTCTGACAAAATAATAATTGAAGCTGATGTTGATAATTTGAGGGACAAGCCTGTTTTTGATATAATAAAAAGGATTTTTGATTTTTGTGCCTCGTTTTGTGCAATTTTAGTACTTGGAATTCCTATGGTAATTGTGGCTTTTGTTATACGTATGGATTCTGAAGGACCCGCAATATACAAGCAGGAACGTTTAGGACAAAACGGTAAGCCGTTTACACTTTGTAAATTCAGGTCTATGGTTATGGATGCTGAGGCAGATGGTGCAAGGTGGGCGGAGAAGGATGATGAACGAGTAACAAGAATAGGCAAATTTTTGAGAAAAACACGAATTGATGAACTGCCACAGCTTTTGAACATCTTAAAGGGAGATATGAGTATTGTAGGACCCAGACCCGAAAGAGAAATTTTTTATAAAGAGTTTGACAAGTACATAGATGGTTTCAGAAAAAGATTGGTAGTTAAACCTGGACTTACCGGACTTGCACAGGTGAAGGGCGGATATGAACTTTTGCCGGAAGAAAAAATAGTATATGACGTTGAGTATATTAAAAAACGCAGTTTGATTTTTGATTTAAAAATCATTTTTATGACGGTAAAAGTAGTATTTAATCATAATGGAGCACGCTGACAGACGGATTTTTACTGTGGATTCGTCTGTTTTCAGTTTGTCGGATTGTATATTATAAAAGGGATGTTAAAATATGAAAATAATGGTGATATCTCATCAAAACAGAGCAGTGTGCGATTTCAGAGGGGACCTTATACGCGAGTTTATTAAATGCGGAAACGAGGTTGTCGTAACGGGACCGAACAAGGAAAGAATTGAAGATGTAAAAAAGCTCGGTGTTTCATTTGTGGAAGTTCCTGTGCAAAACAACAAGGTTGGAATCAAAGCAGATTTGGAATATTACAAAAATATAAAAAAAGTTATTCGAGAAGAAAATCCAGACAAGATTTTTTCCTACACAATAAAACCTGTTGTTTATGGAACTGTTGCAGCAAACCGCTGCGGAGTTAAAGAAGTTTACGCAATGATACCCGGACTTGGAAGAGTTTATACAGGGGACAGGCTTAAAACAAAAATTCTCCGTATTATAACAGGGATTTTGTATAAGTATTCTTTAAGATATTGCAAAAAAGTGTTTTTTCAAAATGTTGACGACATGGAATTGTTTTTGAGAAAGAAATATTTGAAAAAAGAACAATGCGTAAAGGTTGATGGGTCGGGAGTAAATCTTGATAGGTTTACTAAAGGCGAATTTGAGTGCAACAAAAGTTTCCTGATGATGTCAAGAATGTTTGTCGAAAAAGGTGTTTTTGAATACTGCGATGCTGCAAAAATGGTAAAAGAAAAATATCCTGATGCAAAATTTATTTTGCTTGGGGGATACGACGACTCTCTCACAAAAGAGCAAGTTGATCTCTTAAAAGAGTATAATAAAAAAGGATTGGTTGAAATACCGGGAGAGATAAAAGATGTACTTCCCGTAATTCAAAATTGTTTTTGCTTCGTGTTGCCTACATATTACAGAGAGGGAATACCAAGAAGTATTCTCGAGGCTATGGCTTGCGGAAAGCCCATAATTGCAACTGATTGGGTTGGAACACGCGAGGCGGTTGAAAATGGAAGAAATGGATACCTTGTTCCGATTAAAAGCGCTAAGTCACTTGCGGAAAAAATGATAGAGCTTATAGAAAATCCGGAGCTTGCAAAGAAAATGGGCGAAGAAAGCTATAAAATCTGCAAAGAGAAATTTGATGTTAATATAATAAATGAAAAAATATTAAATGCTATGGATATAGAAGGGATTAAAGCAGATGAACTTTTATAAAAAAATTATTCCAAGTAAGAATTTAAGGTTTAAAATTTTGAATATTCTGAGCTTTATTCCTGATAAAATGATGCTCAGAATCCAATATTTTATAAAGCTTAAAAGATGGCTTAATTTAAAAAATCCCAAAAGATATACCGAGAAAATACAGTGGTATAAATTATATTATCGAAATCCATTGATGGTTAAATGCGTTGATAAATATGAAGTTCGTGAATATGTAAAGGAGAAAGGGCTTGAACATATTTTAAATACACTCTATGGGGTGTATGATTCGTTTGATGAAATAGATTTCGATGCATTGCCTGATAAATTTATAATAAAAGCAAATAATGGCAGCGGAACAAATTATATTTGTAAAGATAAAGGCAACCTCGATATAGAAAAACTTCGAATAGAATTTAAAGATTTCTTTATGCAGGCAGGTGCGTCAGCAGGTAGAGAATGGGCGTATGACGATGTAAATCCAAAGATAATTGTAGAAAAACTTTTAGAGGTTGATGAAAGCGGAGATTTACCTGATTATAAGTTTTTTTGCTTTAACGGAAAAGTGTTCTGTAGTTATATGATGGAGAATTATACAATGAATCATGACGATGGAGTTATGGGTTTCCTTGATAAAGACTTCAATTTGATGAGTGCTCATCGTGTCGATTTTGCTAAGATGAAAAGTCAACCGGAAAAACCTTTAAATTATGAGAAAATGGTTGAATATGCCGAAGTACTTTCAGAGCCATTTCCACACGTCAGGGTGGATTTTTACAATATAGGCGGAGAAATTGTGTTTGGCGAGTTGACGTTTTTTAATGCAAGCGGATACACTATGTTTGAACCGGACAGTTTCGATTTTGAGTTAGGTGCTCCTTTTATTTTGCCATTAATAAAATAAAGTGTGAGAATGGAGATGTTTTCATGAATGTTTGCATAGCAACAGATTTTCATATAGTGATGTGTAACAATAGATATTATTTAAAAACACAGCTTTCTACAATAATTAAGCGATATTATAGTGTTTTTGGAAAACTCGACTTTTGCGGTAGAGTTTTCAACTTTGATGATGTTGATGAATCAATGGAAGATGTAACTGAGATGGTAGGAGAAATTGCAGTAATATCTTCATGGAATCAGCTTTTTTCAAAAAGATTCAGAAAAGAAATACACGACATTATTTCGAAAGCTGATTTAATAATAGCACGTTGCCCCGGAATTATTTCAAATCTTACAGTTGATATTGCACGAAAGTCAGGCAAAAAGTATTTTGCTGAATGTATGGCTTGTACTTGGGACGCATTGTGGAATCATAGTATCAAAGGGAAAATTGTTGCACCATACATGTTTGTAAAGATGAAACAAGTGGTTAAAAATGCTGATTATGCTTTATATGTAACCAACGAGTTTTTACAAAACAGATATCCTACAAATGGTAAAAATATTGGTGTATCAGACGTAAAAATTGCTGAAATAACTGATGAAGTAGTTGCGAAAAGGTTAGAAAAAATCAAAACTGCGGATAAGAAAAATATCACACTTATGACGAGTGCGGCGGTGAATGTAAAGTATAAGGGTCAGGGATATGTTATAAAAGCGATTAAGGCTTTAAAAGAAGCAGAAATAAATGTAACGTACAAACTTGCGGGTGGCGGAAGTAACGAAAGGCTTTCATGTATAGCAAAAAAATATGGAGTAGAAGAAAATGTTATATTTTTAGGCAGTTTATCTCATGATGAAGTATTCAAAAATCTTGATAAAACGGACATATATGTTCAGCCCAGTTTGCAGGAGGGGTTACCAAGGGCATTGGTTGAAGCAATGAGCCGTGGCTGTATATGTATAGGTGCAAGAACGGGAGGAATACCTGAACTTTTGCAGGAAAGATTTGTGCTCCGCAGGAAAAATGTAAAAGACATTGTAAGAGCAATTAAAAATATTTGCGAAAGAGAAGATTGGGAAACAATTGTGAAAGAAAATTTTGAAAAAGCAAGAGAATACGAAGAAACAAAGCTTGATAAAAAAAGAAATGAATTTTATAAGATGGTAAAAGAAGAAGTTGAAAATGAATAATTTAAAAACAAAAAAGCCAGGGGTATCCATTTTATTTGAAATACTTATTTGTATTTTTTATATGTGGTACTTTTTACCGGTTGTAAATGCTACTCTGTCGGCAGGATTTTTTAAATACATATTTTTTGGTTGTTATTTTGGCGGTGTGGTAGGCTTGTTTTTGCTTAATGGTTTTAAACTTAATAAAATAACAGGTGCAGTACTGCTTTATTTTTTGGTTCTTACAACATTATATCTATTGAATGTAGGAGACGCCCATAGACACATAAGAGTGAGCTTTACTTTTTGGGGAACTGCACTTTTGTATTTTGGTGTTTTAAATGACGATGGCAGAATACGAATAGGTAAGTTTCTGCTTGTGCTTTATATCATAACTTGTATTACTTCTGCCATAGGTGTTATAATGGATAATGGTGCGGCAAGAACCATCACGCATGCCGCAGCCGATGATAATATTCAAAAATCCTTTAGACAAAAAAATATAGGAAGTATATACATTTTTCAAAGCATGGTTTTTTGGGTGCCTATTCTTATTTGTTTACCAAAAATGTTTTGGACAAAACTTGTTAGTACCATTTTGCTTGCTATGATATTTTTTGTTTTGTCAAATGCATCATTTTTCATAAGTATTATTGTTTTTATTTTTGCTATTGCTTTTTCTTTGGTTGTAAAGCAAAAAAATATTACCAGAATGATTTGGGTTTTAATTATCAGCGTGGCACTGATTATACTTTATATAATGGGTTATGATTTGCTTACGATGATATGTAACAATGTTGATAATCATAGATTTGTAGAACGCATATTGGGAATAAGAGATCTGCTTTACGGAGGACAAAACACCGGGGATGTAGGCTTGAGGTTGGAATTATATTTATCTTCTTTGCAAACATTTTTAAAACATCCTTTCGGAGTGGGTTCGCACTACTCATATATTACATTCGATAACGACATAGGATATCATTCTCAATTACTTGACGATATGGCGCGTTATGGTATTTTTGCACTTGGGTTTTACACACTGTTTTTTATGGGATATTATAAGAATTTAAAAGAAAATTATAATAAACTTCAAAATGGAATAATAGCTATTTTGATAGTGGTAATATATATATGCTTTCTTATTTTGAACTTGGGATTTCGCTCGGCTGAAGAGGGTATAATGACATTGTATATAATTCCGGTACTGCCTTTATTGCTAAAAAATAAAAGTGAGGATTCATAAAAATGAAAATAGTGTTTATTATTCCAAGATTGGTATATTCGGGTGCGCCCAAAATGATGGCATGGATTGCTAAGCAGATGGGGCAACAAGGACACAACGTAAAATTTGTTGCACTTTTCTCGGGCGAGAAGGAAAGAAAACTTGGGAAAAATGTGGAATTTCATTGGCTTGGAGTTAAGCAAAGCAAAAGCCGATTTGTTCGTAATACATTTGGAATGTTAAATGTACTGTTAAAATTAGATAATTATGTAAAAGAAGAAAACCCCGATGTATTAGTTTCTTTTTTAGATTCGGTGGGTTATATGTATTTGCCGATTGCAAGAAAAAGATGCAAGGTTGTTACATCTGAAAGAGTTGACCCGTACAAAAGACGGGGTGTGCTTGGGAAAATAAAAATTTGGCTCATGAGCTTTGCAGACATCACAGTGTTTCAAACGGAAGGGGCACGCGAGTTTTTTAAAGATAAATATAATATATATGAGAATAGCGTTGTAATTCCCAATCCTGTAGTGATAACTGATGAAGTTAAAGTTTTGTGCGAGCAAATTCCAACATTTGAAGAACGAGATAATCGTATTGTAACGGTAGGGAGATTGTCGCTTCATCAAAAAAGACAGGATGTTTTGCTAAAGGCTTTTGATATTGTACATAAGACACACCCTGAGCTTAGGCTTGTAATTTATGGTGATGGAGAGGATAAAGAGAAAATACAAGAGATGATAACGCAAATGGGAGTAAATAATTATGTAACTCTTGCCGGCAAGGTGATTGGTGTTGAAAAAGAAATTGTAAATGCTAAAGCATTTGTGCTAACTTCTGACTTTGAAGGGATTCCCAATGCCTTGATTGAGGCTTTGAGCGTGGGCGTTCCTTGCGTTTCAACCGATTGTAGTCCCGGAGGGGCAAAACTACTTATTGATAATGGCGAAAATGGTTTTTTGGTACCATGTGGTGACGAAAAGCAAATTGCAGAGAAAATATTAAAAATAGTCGAAAACAGAGAAATCTCGAAAAGATTTTCTAAAGAGGGATTGAAGGTGGCAGAGGATTTTTCCGAGGAAAAAATCGCAGGCGTGTGGGAGCAAATTTTCAGAGAGGTTGTGGGTGATTAAGAAGAATGAGCTTAATTAACAAGGTTAAAAAAATCATAAAGTATTTTACAGATAGAGATTATAGATTTTTAAAGCATGCACAACTTGGATTTTATAATCATTTGTCAGATGAAGAATATATTACAAGAAAATTCAAGGCAACTATCGGAGAAAAACCAGATTTAAACAGTCCAAAAACTTTCAACGAGAAACTTCAATGGCTTAAATTGTATGACAGAAAACCTATATATACTACAATGGTTGATAAATTTGAGGTTAAAAAATACGTTTCAGACATAATAGGTGAAGAATATATAATACCTACTTTGGGTGTGTGGGACAAGTTTGACGATATAGATTTTGACAGTTTGCCCAATCAGTTTGTTTTAAAGTGCACGCATGATAGTGGAGGACTTGTTATTTGCAGAGATAAAAAAACACTGAATTTAAAAAGGGTAAGAAAAAAAATAGAAAAATCTCTTGCAAGGAATTTTTACTATGTTGGGCGCGAATGGCCTTATAAAAATGTTAAACCGCGGATTATTGCAGAGGAATTTATTGAAGATATAAGCGGACATTTAATAGATTATAAATTTATGTGTTACAATGGTGTGTGTAAAAATTCTTTTGTATGTACTGATAGAACAAATGATTTAAAAGTAACTTTTTTTGATAGAGATTGGAAAGTTATGCCATTTGAAAGACATTATCCAAAATCGCATGAGCGTATCGAGTGCCCAGTGAATTACGAAAAGATGATATCATTGGCAGAAAAATTAAGTAGAAATATACCGTTTATACGTGTGGATTTTTACGAGGTAGATAAAAGGGTTTATTTTGGAGAGTTAACTTTTTTTCCGGGAGGGGGATTTGAAAAATTTGAACCGGAAGAATGGGACTATAAATTTGGCTCATACATCAAATTGCCTGAAAAATAATTTTAATAATAGAATGGAAAAGGTTTTAATGAATCGTGCAAAAAAATTAGGACTTAATGCTACTGTTGCATTAGTTTATCAGGTTATAACTATTATATGTGGTTTTATACTACCCAAGTTTATTATACCATATTTTGGGTCGGAAGTTAATGGTCTTATAAATTCAATAATGCAGTTTTTAGCTATTATTGCTCTTTGTGAGTGTGGTGTTGGGGCGGTTGTGCAGTCTGCGTTATATAGACCGCTTGCCGACAAAAATGATGATGAAATAAGTAAGGTAATAATTGCGTCAAAAAGATTTTTTGGGAACATAATGAAAATTTTATGTGTTTATGTTCTCGGTTTGGTTATTACATATCCTTTTTTAGTTAAGGGATCTTTTGATTTTTTCTACGTGGCATCTTTAATTGTAGTAATGGCATTCAGTTATATTGCGCAGCACTATTTATTTTTGCCATATAAACTCCTTTTGAATGCAGATCAGCTTTCGTTTATTCAGCTTGGAGCACATTGCGTAACCCTTATAATGAACACTCTGGCAACAGTTGTCTTGACAAAACTCGGTGGCTCGGTACATATGGTGAAGTTGGCTTCTGCTTTGGCTTTTTTAATCCAGCCTCTGGTTGTAAAGTTTTATGTTGACAGGCATTATAAAATTAATTTAAAGCTAACACTTGACGAAGAACCTATAAAGCAAAAATGGAATGGATTGGCACAACATATTTCAGCGGTAGTGCGACAAAATATTGCTACAGTTGTGCTGACACTCTTTGCAGGACTTAAGGATATCTCAATATATAGTGTTTATTTTTTAGTAGTAAATGGTATAAAACAGGTGATTTATTCACTTAACACAGGTGTACAAGCCATGCTCGGCAACATGTATGCCAACAAAGAAGAGGAGACACTTCAAAACACACACTCTACCATAGTATTTGCGTTTCACACGTTGGTAACGCTTATGTTTACAATAACCGGAATACTACTTATTCCTTTTGTTAAGGTTTATACTGTTAATTTTACCGATGCTGACTACATATATCCGCTCTTTGGAGTGATTATGACATTATCGCAGGCGGCGTATTGCATAAGACTCCCTTATGAAATGATGATTCAGGCGGCAGGGCATTACAAGCAGACGCAGACCTCTTCGATAATTGAGGCTGCAATCTGTGCCGTGATATCAGTTTTGTGTACGTTATGGTGGGGACTTATTGGTGTTGCTATAGGCAAACTGGTTGCACTTTTATACAGGACAATTTATCTCGCTGTTTATTTGTCAAAGAACATTTTATACAGAGAAATAAAATATTTTATAAAACACATGTTTGTTGACATTTTATCAGCAGGGTTAATGGTTTTGGCAACTTTTTGGATAAAACTTGCTTCAATAAGTTATCTGTCGCTTATTGGTATGGCATTTAAGGTTGGGTTTATTTGTCTTGCAATTTGCGCTGTAGTAAATTTTGTATTTTATAGAAAAATGATTGGCGGAGCAATAAAGTTTTTTCTTAAAAGAAAATAAAATTTGATTGGAGCTAGCATGTTAAAGAGTGAGAAAAAGTTTAAGCAGTTATATAAGCGAAGTGCTGACGAAGTGGCATTTTGTCCTTACAGGATATGTCCTTTAGGGGCACATGTTGACCACAATTTAGGCAAGATTACGGGGTTTGCTATAAGCGAAGGAGTTCGCATGGCGTATGGTGCAAAGCAAAACGGAATTATTGAGCTTTCATCCTTGCAGTTTGAGAAGAGGGCGCAATGGCATGTGAGTGATGTGCCCGAGGAAAAAGAAGGTGACTGGGCGGACTACTTACGAGGAGCTACGTGGGCGCTTGGGCAGAAATATCGCCTCAAAGTTGGGCTTTGCGGAGTTATTGAGGGGAGTATTCCTATTGGCGGTCTTTCTTCTTCTGCAGCGGTGATTATATGCTTTTTATCTGCACTTTGTAAATTAAATGGCATAACGCTATCGCCTTATGAAATGGTTATGACCGCAAAAAGTGCCGAAAACAACTACGTTGGAGTTGCATGCGGAAAGCTAGACCAAAGCTGCGAGGTTTATTCAAAGAAAAACCATTTATTATATCTTGATACAAACGATGACACTTACGAGCTTATTCCCACTCACCCTGACATGAAGCCTTACAAAATAGCAATCTTCTTTTCTGGTGTTGAAAGGAATTTAGCAGGTTCTGCTTACAACATGCGTGTTGACGAGTGTAGGGCAGCGGCATATTCCATAATGGCTTTTGAAGGAATGGAGTATGGTAAAATAAAAGACACAAATCTTCGTGATGTGCCTAAAGAAATTTATTTAAAGCATCGTGACAAGCTTCCGGAAAATTTCAGAAAAAGAGCTGACCACTGGTATAGCGAAATGCAGAGGGTTTCAGAAGGTGCTGAGGCATGGCGCAGAGGTGACATCGAAGAATATGGGAGGCTTTCTTTTGAAAGTGGGAAATCTTCGATTTATAGTTACGAAACAGGTTCACCTGAACTTAAAAAGTTATACGAAATAATGACTGAAACCGAAGGTGTTTACGGCGGAAGGTTTCAGGGTGCAGGGTTTAAAGGGTGCTGCATGGCACTGATAAATCCCGATTTTGAAGAAAGTATAGTCGAAAAAATTACAAGAGAATATTTAAAGGCTTTTCCGGAGTATGAAGGCAAATTTTCAGTTCATATCTGCGAAAGTGCCGACGGAGTAGAATTATGAAATGTTTGATTTTGGCAGCAGGGTATGCCACGAGGCTTTATCCTTTAACGGAAAATTTTCCGAAACCGCTTTTGAAAGTAAAAGAAAAAACAATTTTAGACTGGCTGATAGAAGATATTGATACTGCAGGGAAAGTTGACGAATATGTAGTAATTTCAAATCACAAATTTGCGCATCATTTTGACAAGTGGGCAGCAGAAAAGAGTCAGAAAATTACAGTTTTAGACGATGGTACAAGTTCCAATGAAACAAGGCTCGGAGCGGTGCGTGATATTCAGTTTGCTATAGAAAAGCTGGGACTTTGCGACGATTTACTGGTAATTGCAGGTGACAATCTTCTCGACTTCAGCATGACAAAATTTATAGAATATGCAGAAGAAAAGGGAACTTCCTGCATTATGAGATATTTTGAAAGTGATAAAAAGAAGCTCTCAAAAGCAGGGGTTATGGAAATAGACGAAAATGGTCTTGTGTTGAGTATGGTTGAAAAGCCTGAAAATCCATTGACAAACTGGTGTTGTCCTCCATTTTATTTTTACAAAAAAGAAGATGTGAAATTTGTGAAAATCGGGATAGAGTCAGGGTGCGGCACGGATGCACCCGGCAGTTTTGCGGCATGGCTTTCGGGACAAACTGCAGTGCATGCCATGGAAATGCCCGGAAAGCGTTATGATATAGGCGATTTGGAAAGTTACAACAAAGTACAAGAGGAATATATGGGACTATGATTAATTTAAGTGATTTTAAAGCTACCTGCGGTTTTCATACCGCAGGTATTTCAAAAAGTGACAAAAAAGACCTTCCCTATGCAATTACATTGGTTTTTAAATTATCAAGTTACATTATTGAAAACATAGAAAATGGGCCGACATACGAATATTTTCATCACTATCGCACGGTAAATGCCGCGATAGACAGGGCGGTTTATTTAATCGGGGCAGAAATAGAAAGGCAAGGATATAAGTATTTGCCGATTGCGGCATCACAAACCGTTGGCGGAAACGAAACCATGTGCGGACTTGAAAGCCACAAAAAAGCAGCGGTGCAGGCGGGTCTTGGTGTAATCGGAAGAAGCGGGCTTTTTATTGCAAACGAGGGTGGTGCAGGGGTAAGACTTGGCACAATTTTTACGGATTATCCATTTGAAAACATTGAAAACAAAGAAGTAAAAGGGTGCATTGGATGTGGAATATGTGCAAAAAAATGTCCTGCCAATGCGATATACAACATAGATTTTGACCCTGAAAACCCTACTGCTGATTTGCTCGACAGAAAGGCTTGTTCGGACCACATGAAAAAAGCATATCAGAAAATAGGGAGAGGCTCTGTGTGCGGAATTTGCATAGCAAATTGTCCAATGAACAAATAAAATAAGAATTTTAATGCAATATTGACTGATTTTGTGATAAAAAACTTGACATTTGACTTAAAAGATTGTACAATATTATATAGTGTATGCTTGGTGATAGTATGCACTTACATGATTTAATAATAATTATGATGAAACAAATTTAAAAGAAGGAGGTGTTAACTATCGAAACTATCATAGTAGCAGCAGTAGCATTGGTGCTTATTATAATATCAGCTCTGGTATTTTTCAAAATAGGTATTTCCTACAGAAAAAAGATTGCAGAAGCCGAAATCGGTAATGCGGAAACAGAAGCTAAAAGAATTGTAAGCGATGCACAAAAGCTTGCTGAAAGTAAAAAAAGAGAGGCTTTGGTTGAAGCCAAAGAGGAAATACACAGAAATCGTGTAGAGTACGAAAAAGAAGTTAAAGAGCGCAGAAGTGAGCTCAACCGTCAGGAAAGAAGAATCCAGCAGAAGGAAGAAAATCTTGACAAGAAAACAGAAAGTCTTGAGGCAAAAGAAGAACAACTTTCAAAGAAATTAAAAGAACTTGAATCTCAGAAAGAAGAGCTTAAGGAACTTAAAGCGAAAGAGATTGATTTGCTTGAAAAAATATCCGGCCTTACTGCAGAAGAGGCTAAGGAGTATTTACTTAAAAACATTGAAAGCGAAGTTCGTCATGAGACGGCTATAATGATTAAAGAGATAGAGGCACAGGCAAAAGAAGAAGCAGAAAAACGCGCAAAGAACATTTTAGGAATGGCAATTCAAAAATGCGCAGCGGACCATGTTGCAGAAACAACCGTTTCTGTTGTTCCCCTTCCCAATGATGAAATGAAGGGAAGAATTATCGGAAGAGAGGGCAGAAATATAAGAGCCCTTGAAACAGCAACAGGAATTGATTTGATTATTGACGACACTCCGGAGGCAGTTATTTTGTCGGGATTTGACCCGATAAGACGTGAAATTGCAAGAATTTCACTTGAAAAATTAATTGTTGACGGACGTATTCACCCGGCAAGAATTGAAGAAATGGTTGAAAGAGCACGCAAAGAAGTTGAAGCCACCATTAAGCAGGAAGGTGAGCATGCAACCTTTGATACGGGTGTTCACGGCCTTCATCCCGAAGTTATCAGGCTTTTGGGTAAACTTAAGTACAGGACAAGTTATGGGCAGAACGTTTTGAAACATTCTATCGAGGTGTCACATCTTTCCGGTCTTATGGCAGGAGAACTCGGTGCCGATGTTACAATAGCAAAACGTGCAGGACTGCTTCACGATATTGGTAAAGCCGTTGACCACGAAATTGAAGGTTCACATATCACAATCGGTGTGGACATTGCGAAGAAATATCACGAAAGCCGTGACGTTATTCATGCAATTCACGCACACCATGGTGATGTTGAGGCGACAACACTTATTGCTTGTATCGTTCAGGCGGCTGATGCAATTTCTGCTGCAAGACCAGGTGCAAGAAGAGAAAATCTTGAGTCTTACATCAAACGTCTTGAAAAGCTTGAGGAAATTGCAAACTCCTTTAAGGGTGTTGAAAAATCCTTTGCTATTCAGGCAGGTCGTGAAGTAAGAATCATGGTTAAGCCTGAGGATATTAACGATGAAAGTACAATACTTATTGCGCGTGACATTGTTAAGAAAATTGAAAGCGAGCTTGAGTATCCGGGACAGATTAAAGTAAATGTAATCAGAGAGACAAGGGCGGTTGAATACGCAAAATAAAAGTATAGGGGATGTAAAAAAAGTCCAGATCGCAAAAAGGCAACATAAAGGATAAATATAATCAGTGCAAAAGTGATATTTAAATATCTTTCGATGAAAAATCGAATGTCGATTTTTCTGGAATTTAAAGCCTTTTTGCTATAAACAAACTTCACCTCTCGCTGTATAACATACAGCTTCGGGTACCCCTGCGGGTTCAGTTTGTTCATTCTAAACATTTTTTCCTATCCCCACAGAGAGACGGCGTAAAAAGTATTTTTACACCGTCTCTTTTAGTAATTTGGAGGAATATTCTTATGAAAATTCTTTTTATAGGTGATGTTGTGGGAAGGTGCGGTGTTGATGCCGTTTTTGAAAATCTCCCCGATTTAAAAGAAAAATATCAGATAGATTTCTGCATTGCAAACTGCGAAAACAGTGCGGGTGGCTTTGGGGTTACAAGAGAAGTTTTAGACGATTTACAAAGAGCCGGTGTTGATGCGTTTACGGGCGGCAATCACATTTTTTCAAAAAGGGAGCACCTTAGCGTTTTTGACGATGTGCAGTTTGATATTGCAAGACCTTGCAATCTTTCTCCTGAAAGTCCAGGGACGGGGCACGTGATTTGTAATTGTGGCGGTGTGAAAATTGGTATAATAAGTCTTTTGGGCAATCTTTTTATGGACAACGGTGTAGAACATTCTTTTAAAGCAGTTGATGCGGAACTTCAGAAAGTAAAGGAAAAAGCGGACATAGTTATTGTTGATTTTCATGCCGAGGCAACAAGCGAAAAGAAAGCTATGGGGTATTTTCTTGACGGAAAAGTTTCTGCGGTTTTTGGAACGCATACTCACATTCAAACTGCTGATGAAGAAATTTTGCCGCAAGGTACGGCATATATAACGGATGCAGGAATGTGCGGTGCGAAAAACTCTGTGCTCGGCGCAAAAATCTTGCCTGCGGTCACAAGGTTTCTTGAAGGCGGTAAAGGGCACTATGAGGGTGCTGACGGAGAAAGAATATTTTGTGGTATCATAGCAGATATAGATGAAAGCGGAAGGGCGACAGATATCTTAAGAGTAAAGCTGTAAGTTTTTCTTGCATTTAAAGTAAAATTATTGTATAATTATTACTAAAGGAGGTAGGTTTCATGAAACTTATATTTTCAATAGTTCACAACGAAGACGGCAACAAGGCTTTGTCCGCGCTTAACAACGCAGGCTTCAGTGTTACAAAGCTAGCAACAACCGGCGGTTTTCTTCGCTCGGGAAACATGACACTTTTGGTTGGTGTTGAGGAAGAAAGTGTTGACAAGGTTTTGGAAATTTTCAAGGAAACTTGCTCAAGCAGAAAAAAGATTATGACAACTCCCGTGTCAACAGGCATGGCAGGTATGCTTACAAACTACCCCATTGAAGTTGATGTCGGGGGAGCAACAGTATTTGTACTTGATGTTGACAGATTTGAGAAAATCTGATGAAACTTATAGGCAAACAAAAACTTTGGGACTATTTTGACGGACTTATCAAAAAAGGTACCCTTTCACAATTTTATATAATAGAGGGAGCTTCGGGCGTTGGAAGAAAAACACTTGTGAAATATATTTCCATGAAAATCCATTGCGAGAGCGACGCGGCTCCCTGTTTTAAATGCCCTGCGTGCATAAAGCATTTAACGGGAAATCATCCCGATTATATTGAAATAAAAAACGCAGATGCAGACAAAAAGAATATAACGGTTGACACAATAAGAGGTATATCGGCGGATATTTTTGTAAAGCCAATGATATCCGACACGAAAATTTATGTCCTTGATGATGAAAAACCTATTGGTGCTGAAGGACAGAATGCTTTTTTGAAAATTTTAGAAGAACCGCCTTCGTATGCCGTGGTGTTTCTTATTGTGAAGGATAAATCTCAGCTTTTGGAAACTGTTTTGTCAAGGGGCGTTTTATGCGATGTTTCGCCCTGCACAAAGATTGAAACGGTAAACTTTATAAAAGAAAAATATCCTCAAAGTGGCGACATGGCAGAATTTATTGCGGAATACAGCGGCGGAGTTTTGGGCACGGCTGAAAAAATGGCATTGGAAGGTGATTTTTTTCAGCTAAGAGCTGATTTTTATGAAACACTTTCGGGGATTTCCCTTGGAAAAGCGCAAGGTGGTTGCGAAACTATAAAGTTTTTCCTTAAAAACAAGGACAAAACCGATGTTTTGTTAAATCTTTTAACATCATGGCTTCGTGATGCATTTGTAATAAAGACAAATGGGAATTGGGTTTTAAATTACGACTTTAAAAACGATATAAACACGTTTGCTTCCTGCGTCAGCGAAGCGGAAATTATGAATACAATAAACGCAGTTTTTGGAATGGCACAAAATTTTTCGAAGGGCAACAATTTAGAACTTTGGATATGTGATGTGCTTTCAAATCTGTATTAAGATATATAAGAAAGGCAACAGATTAATGACTAAAATAGTAGGTGTAAGATTTAAAGAAGGTGGCAAGGTTTATTATTTTGCCCCTGGTGAACACAAAGTAAACAAAGGCGAAAAAATCGTTGTGGAAACAGCGAGAGGTGTTGAAATGGGCGAGGTTGCAATTGCACCTTGCGAGGTTGACGAAAAAGAAATAGTTGCACCTTTAAAGCCTATGCTCCGTGTTGCAACGGATTATGATAAAAAACAGGCAGAGATTAACAAAAAGAAAGAGCCTGAGGCATTTAAAATCTGTAACGAGAAAATTTTAAAGCACGGTCTTGAAATGAAACTTATAAAAGTTGAGTACGCATTTGACGGAAGTAAGATTTTGTTTTACTTTACCTCAGGCGGAAGGGTGGATTTTCGTGAGCTTGTAAAGGATTTGGCAGCAGTTTTTAAAACAAGAATTGAGCTTCGTCAAATCGGTGTGAGGGACGAGGCTAAAATGCTCGGAGGACTTGGCATTTGCGGAAGAAGTCTTTGTTGTGCGTCTTATTTAAGCGATTTTCAGCCTGTTTCAATTAAGATGGCAAAAGAGCAAAATCTTTCCCTTAACCCTACAAAAATTTCGGGCAGTTGCGGAAGGCTTATGTGCTGTCTTAAATATGAGCAGGACAATTATGAGGAAATGCTAAAGATAACACCACGTGAAGGTTCTTTAGTTAAAACTCCTGAAGGAAAGGGAACGGTTGAGAGTGTTTCCCTTCTCAAAGGACTTATTAAAGTTAAACTTGATAAGGAAAACGAAAATGTTCTTAAGGAATTTGACGTGAGAGATATTAAGATACTCAAAAGCGTTAAGCCGAAAGATGATATGGGCGAGGATATTGAAAAACTTAAAGAACTTGAATAAAATATGGGCTGCGACATTTTTTTGCCGCAGCCATTTTGTACATAGTATAATTTTGAAGCGGGAGAATCTTTATGGAAAAACTTGAGAAAAAATATGGCCTTATGATGGCTATTTGCATGGTTGTCGGAACGGTTATAGGTTCGGGTGTATTTTTTAAAGCACAAAATGTTCTTGCGGCAACGGGCGGAAACATGTATCTCGGAATTGTGGCGTGGATTATAACGGGACTTACCATGATTATATGCTCTGCGCAGTTTGCCGTTATGGCAACTAAATATGAGAAAGTAAGCGGACTTATAGATTATGCAGAGGCAACATGCGGAAAAAATTATGCATATTATCTTGCGTGGTTTATGGTAAATATTTATTATCCTGGTATGACATCGGTGCTCTCATGGGTGTCGGCAAGGTATCTTGGAGTATTATTCGGGCTTGACATGACAAGCTCCTCTGTTATGTTACTGTCAGGATTTTTCCTTATTCTATCTTACACAATAAATGCTCTTTCACCACGTCTTGCAGGAAAATTTCAGGTAAGTGCAACCATGATTAAATTAATTCCGATTGTTTTAATGGCTGCCATAGGAAGTGCGGCAGGTCTTTTAAATGGAACACTGACGCATAATTTTCTTTCAATAGTTTCAGAACCCGTGGGCGGAAACGGCGGGGGACTTTTTGCGGCAGTTGTGGCGACTGTGTTTGCATATGAAGGCTGGATTGTTGCAACTTCTATTAATGCGGAGCTTGAAAATCCAAAGAGGAATTTGCCCATTGCCCTTGTGGTAGGCTCGGTTATTGTAGTGCTAGCTTACGTTTTATATTTTATAGGTGTTGCAGGCGGAGCTGACAGCCGCACACTTATAGAGCAAGGTGCAACTACTGCATTTATAAACATTTTCGGCGGTATTGGCGGAACGCTTTTAAATGTCTGCGTCGTTATATCCTGCATGGGAACGTTAAACGGACTTATGCTTGGTGTTACAAGAGGCATGTACGCGATAGCGGTAAGGGGTGAAGGACCTATGCCGAAAACATTCGTACAGGTTGATGAAGAGACCAATATGACAACAAACTCAGCAATATGGGGACTTTTCATAAGTGCTTTATGGCTTGTGTATTTTTACGGGGCAAATCTTACAGAAGGCGGATGGTTTGGAATGTTTAATTTCGACTCATCAGAGCTTCCCATTGTAACAGTTTATGCCATGTACATTCCAATTTTTATAGCATGGATGAAAAATGAAAAGGAAATGGGAATATTTAAACGTTTTACATTGCCTGCGGCATCAATCTTAACATGTCTTTTTATGATTTTTGCGGCAGTTTATGCTCATGGCGTTATACCATTTGCAGAAGGAAAAGCAAATGGCACGTTCTCGTTCCCCGTACTTTTCTATCTGATTATTTTTGCGGTTATTATGATTTTGGGGAAGATTTTTAAAAATAGCAGTAAACAAAAGAAATTATAAATCATTTAGGAGGAATATGTATGTCGGTAGTATTAATAACCGGTGCAGCCGGATTTGTCGGAGCAAATCTTGCATTAGGTTTATTGAAGTCGGATAAGGATACTCAAATTATAGGGTTGGATAATTTAAATGACTATTATGATGTATCAATAAAAGAATATCGCCTGTCTCAAATAGAGAGAGAAGAAAACCCTAACTGGAAATTTATTAAAGGCAATATCGCAGACAAGAATCTGATAAGAGAGGTCTTTGAAAAATACAGACCAAATATAGTGGTAAATTTGGCAGCGCAGGCGGGTGTGAGGTATTCGATTACCAATCCTGATGTTTATATAGAATCCAATTTAATTGGCTTTTATAATATACTTGAAGCATGCAGAAGTTATCCTGTTGAGCATCTTGTTTATGCTTCAAGTTCATCTGTTTACGGGTCTAACGCAAAAATACCATATTCAACAGATGATAAGGTTGACAATCCCGTATCTCTTTATGCTGCGACTAAAAAATCAAATGAGTTAATGGCACACGCATATTCTAAACTATACAATATACCATCTACGGGATTACGTTTCTTTACTGTCTATGGTCCCGCAGGCAGGCCTGATATGGCATATTTTAGTTTTACAAATAAACTGATTAAAGGTGAAAAGATACAAATATTTAACTATGGTAATTGCAAACGTGACTTTACTTATATTGATGATATAGTAAAAGGTATAATGCTTGTAATGAAAAAACCTCCGTTAAAAGAAGTTGGAGATGACGGACTGCCCATACCCCCATATAAGATTTATAATATTGGAAATAATCATCCTGAAAATCTTTTGGAATTTGTTGAAATATTGCAGGATGAGTTGGTTAAAGCCCAAATACTGCCAAATGATTTTCAATTTGAAAACTATAAGGAACTTGTACCTATGCAAGCGGGTGATGTTCCTATTACATACGCTGATACCACAGACCTTGAAAATGACTTTGGATTTAAGCCGTCAACATCACTTAGAGACGGTTTAAGAAATTTTGCAAAGTGGTATAAAGATTTCTATAAAGGAGAATGAAGAGTATGAAAATTGCTGTTGCAGGAACAGGGTATGTTGGCTTATCAATGGCTGTATTGTTGTCACAACACAATCAGGTGATTGCGACAGATATAATCCCTGAAAAAATAGAAATGATAAACAATAAAAAATCACCAATTCAGGATAAAGAGGTGGAGGAATATTTAGCAACAAAAGAACTGAATTTATATGCAACATTGGATGCAGAAAAAGCATATACAGACGCAGATTTTATTGTTATTGCTACTCCCACAAATTATGACCCGCAAAAAAATTATTTTGACACTTCTGCGGTTGAAAATGTAATAGAAACGGTTTTAAAATACAACACTAATGCCTATATGATTATAAAATCCACAATTCCTGTTGGATACACAGAACAAGTAAGAAGAAAATATAACTCAAATAAAATTTTATTTAGCCCTGAATTTTTAAGAGAGAGCAAAGCCCTGTATGACAATCTTTACCCCAGCAGAATTATTGTGGGAACGGATGAAGATGATAAAGCCTGCGAAGAGGCTTCGCGGGAATTTGCTGATTTGCTGAAAAGAGGGGCAATAAAAAAAGACGTTGATGTTTTGTTTATGGGTTTTACCGAAGCAGAAGCTGTCAAGCTGTTTTCAAACACATATCTTGCACTAAGAGTAGCATATTTTAATGAGCTTGATACATACGCTGAGGTAAGAGGGCTTAATACCAAGCAAATAATAGAAGGTGTCGGGCTTGATCCGAGAATCGGAAACCACTATAATAATCCATCTTTTGGATATGGCGGATACTGCTTGCCTAAGGACACAAAACAACTTTTGGCAAATTACAATGATGTTCCAAACAATATTATAGGGGCAATAGTTGATGCAAACAGAACGAGAAAGGATTTTATTGCAGACAGAATAATCTCCATGAATCCAAAAGTAGTAGGGATTTACAGGCTGACAATGAAATCAAATTCTGACAATTTCAGAGCGTCTTCAGTACAAGGAGTTATGAAACGAATTAAGGCAAAGGGGATAGAAGTTGTTGTATATGAGCCTACATTAAAAGAGGAGAGCTTTTTTAATTCAAAAGTTTTAAGAGATATTAATGCATTCAAACAAATCAGCGATGTAATTATAGCTAACAGATTTAATGAAGAAATTGAAGATGTGCTTAACAAGGTATATACGAGAGATTTATATTTCAGAGATTAAAATATCCTGGTTGATTTGTCAAATGAGAAAAAATCCTTGCAATATATAGAAATTTATGTTAGAATACATTTTAAAGGTGATGAATGGGAGAGTAAGCACAGCACCCGTTTTAAGAGAAAAAACGTCATGGGCTGGGAGCGTTTTTAAACGAAGAGTGCCGAAGTTCACCCGGGAGCCGCATTTTTGAAGTAGCAGTAGGAAATGCCGTCGGCATGCGTTAAGTGTAAAAGAAGTGCCTGCGTTTTGCAGGAATTAGGGTGGTACCGCGATTTATGTCGTCCCTATCTTATGATAGGGGCGATTTTTTTAGTTTAGGAGGTTTAAAATGAAGCAAAAAATCGAAATTATGAAGAGCGAGATTTCTGCATCGCTTTCAGAGGGCATGAGCAGAGAAGAATTTGCAAAATTAAGAGAAAAGTATTTGAGCAAATCGGGCGAAATCCCAAGTCTTATGAAGGAAATGAAAAACATTCCAAAAGAGGAAAGGCCAGAGTTTGGTAAAATAGTAAACGAGTTTAAGGTTTGGGCAGAAGGCGAATTTGACAAAGTTGACGAGATAATCAAAAAAGCGGAGCTTGAGGCAAAAAACAAAAGCGAAGCAGTTGATGTTACTATGCCTGCGGAAAAAAATGCGACAGGTTCACTTCACCCTGTAACACTTGTTAAAAGCGAAATTATTTCAATTTTTCAGGGCATGGGTTTTGATGTCTTTGAAGGACCTGAAATTGAAACTGATTACTATAACTTTACATCTCTCAATGTTCCTGAGGACCATCCTGCAAGAGCAGAACAGGACACATTTTATATAACGGATAAAATTCTGCTTCGTACCCAGACCTCGCCCGGTCAGGTAAGAACAATGGAGAAGAAAAAGCCGCCAATTAAGGTTTTAAGTCCCGGCAGAGTTTTCCGTTCCGACTATGATGCAACTCACTCTCCTATGTTTCACCAGATGGAAGGTCTTGTTGTTGACAAAAACATTTCTGTTTGCGACCTATATGGAATGCTCGATTTACTTGCAAAGAAGATTTTCTCGAGTGACACTAAGACAAGGCTTCGCCCTTCGTTTTTCCCATTTACAGAGCCAAGTGTTGAGGTTGACGTTACTTGTTGCGAATGCGGGGGAAAGGGTTGTAAACTTTGCAAAGGCACGGGCTGGATTGAAGTACTTGGCGGCGGTATAGTAAACCGCGTTGTGCTTGAAAACTGTGATATTGACCCTGAGGAATATTCAGGTCTTGCATTTGGAATAGGTATTGACCGAATTGCGATGCTTAAATATGGCATTAACAACATTCACATTTTATTTGATAATGATGTTAGAACTTTAAAGCAGTTTAAAGTGCAGCAGAGATAGGGAGGTAGAAGAGAATGAAAGCACCACTTAGTTGGCTTTGTGATTATGTTGATATAGACATTCCTGTGGAGGAGCTTGAGGAAAAGCTTTTCGGCAGCGGATTTGAAGTTGAAGAAGTTATATATGCAGGGGCAGACATTACAAACTGCGTTGTAGGGCAGATTACTGCTATCGAAAAGCATCAGGACAGCGACCACTTACAGATTTGTCAGCTCGATTGCGGAGAGTACGGAAATCCCATTCAGATTGTAACGGGAGCGGACAATGTGTTCGTTGGAGCGAAAGTGCCTGTGGCTCTTGACGGTTCTACTCTTGCAGGCGGAATTAAAATTAAAAAAGGCAAGCTCCGCGGAGTTGAGTCAAACGGTATGCTTTGCTCGGGCGAAGAGCTTGGTATAAACGATAACTGGTACGAAGGTGCAGACGTTTATGGAATTTTAATTCTGGAAGAAAATGCACCAATTGGAGAAGATATAAGAAAGATAGTGGGACTTGACGACTATATTTTTGACATTTCCATTACTGCAAACAGACCTGACTGTCAGTCCATGCTCGGTATGGCAAGGGAAATTGCGGCAATACTCAAAAAGCCGGTTAAAATGCCTGATATGTCATACACACCTCACAAACAGGCAAACGACGATGAAATAAAAATCAAGGTGGCATCCCCTGATTTATGCCCACGTTATATCGGTCACTATGTAAAAGACGTTAAAATTGAAAAAGCACCTTTATGGATGAGAA
This sequence comes from Clostridia bacterium, assembly GCA_045656005.1. Classification (GTDB taxonomy): domain Bacteria; phylum Bacillota; class Clostridia; order UMGS1883; family UMGS1540; genus JAZNQN01. Next base: position 12,529 of record JAZOQG010000085.1, on the reverse strand, counting down.
AACGCCTTGCACTTGTGGGCATTAATTCGATAAACAACATAGTTGACATTACAAACTTTATCCTTATGGAAATGGGTCAGCCAATGCATGCTTTTGACCTTTCTACACTTGAAGGAAAAACAATTGACGTAAGACGTGCAAAAAAAGGCGAAAAAATTACTACACTCGACGAGAAGGAATTTGAGCTTTCGGAAGAAAATCTCGTTATTTGTGATGCTAAAAAACCGGTAGCACTTGCAGGTATTATGGGCGGACTTAACAGCGAAATTGAAGAAAGCACAAAAGATGTTGTGTTCGAAAGTGCAAAATTTGCGAGAGACAGCGTTAGAAAAACATCAAGAAGTCTTGGGCAGTCCTCTGATTCAAGCGCAAAATTCTGCAAGGGTGTTGATGAATTTACAACACAGTGTGCAATGAAGAGAGCACTTCACCTTATAGAAGAGCTTTCCTGCGGAACTGTTTCCGATACAGGTTATGAAGTTGCAGAAAAAGAATTAAAGGCTACAAAAATCGATACAACATTCAAAAAAATTAACAAGGTTTTGGGTATAGAAGTACCTTCTGACAAGATAGTAGAAATTTTAAAAAGTCTTGAATTTGAAGTTGAAGTAAATGGAGAAAACATTACTGCGATAGCACCGCTTTACAGAGAAGACGTGTTTGGTTATGAGGATTTGGCGGAAGAGGTTATAAGGCTTTACGGCTACGACCACATAGTTCCCCAGATGCTTAAATTTGCTTCGGTTACAAACGGCGGTCTTACAGAGGCACAGCAGATGGAGCTTAAGGCCAAAGAAGCACTCGTAAAGCAGGGTGCATTTGAAACTGTGACATTTAGTTTCTATTCACCAAAGGAACTTGACATGCTCCGGCTTTTGGAAGATGACAAATTAAGAAAAGCAATAAGAATAGACAATCCTATAAGCGAAAACTATTCCATTATGTGTACAACACTTGTACCAAACATTATAAACATAATGGTTAAAAACTTTAAAGCCGGAAACGACAGCGGAAGATTTTTCGAGCTTGCAAATGTTTACATTGCTGACGAAATGCCGCTTACAAATCTTCCTGACGAGAGAAAGACAATCGTGATAGGTGCTTATGGCGATAATGAAGATTTCTTTAAGGTTAAGGGTATAGTGGAAGGACTCGCTGATGAATTTAATCTCAAATTCAGCTACAGAAAGGCTGAAAAAACATTCCTTCATCCGGGTATTACTGCAGAAATTTTGTGCGATGGTGAAGTAATCGGTTATATAGGAAAAATTTCTTACGAGGTTTGCGAAGAAATTTCTCTCGCAAAAGATGCTTTTGTTGCTGAAATTGACTATGCGGCACTTTCGAAAAACTTTAAAAACACAATGAAATACTCACCGATTTCCAAGTTCCCTGACACAGTTCGTGACTTCGCGTTCGTTTGCGGCGAAGAAGTAACATGTGGAGAAATTGAAGAGTCAATAAGAAAATCATGCAAGTATGTAACAGAAGTTAACCTTTTCGATATTTTCCGCGGAAAACAAATCGGCGAGGGCAAAAAGAGCATGGCATTCAATGTCATTATTTCACCCGACGAAAAAGGATTTTCTGACAAGGAAATTGAGAAATTTACTTCTAAAATCTTAAAGGATTTGGAATTTAAACTTGGCATTTCTTTAAGATAACTATTAAAAAATGGGAATGTAAAAAAACTGCTTTTACATTCCCTTAAATTTTAGGAGAGTGTTATGAAAAAAGAAAAATCGTGTGGAGCAGTAATTTTGAAAAATGATGGCGGAAAAACGAAGGTTTTACTGGTACAGATGAAAAACGGAGGGCATTTTGCATTTCCAAAGGGGCATGTTGAAGGAAACGAAACAGAGCACGAAACGGCTTTGAGGGAAATTTTTGAAGAAACCTCACTTTCGGTAGAATTTATTGATGGTTTCAGGAAAAGCACAGAATATTCCCCGAAAGAAGGGGTTATAAAAGAAGTAGTATATTTTCTTGCGGTGCCGAAAATTGAGGACATAAAAAGGCAGGAGGAAGAGATACTCAGCATACTTTGGGAAGACGAGAAGGAGGCAATTGACAAGGTTACTTTCTCAAACGACAAAATAGTTCTCGAAAAAGCTATTTCATTCTTTAAAAAACTTGACAATGGGCAAGATTTATAATAAACTAAATTAGAGGTGATAAAAATGCAGAAACTCATTTTAATTATAGAAGACGAACAGCCTATTGTTGAAATACTTAAGTTTAATCTACAGAAAGAGGGTTATAAGGTAATTGAGGCGCTTGATGGTTTGGAAGGTCTTCGTCTTGCGCAGACAAAAGAGCCTGACCTTATTCTTTTAGACCTTATGCTTCCCGGACTTGATGGATTTGGAGTTTGCAGAAAAGTGCGTGAAAAATCAAACGTTCCGATTATTATGCTTACTGCAAGAGACGAAGAGGTTGACAAGGTTTTGGGGCTTGAGATGGGTGCTGACGATTATATCACAAAGCCTTTTGGTGTAAGAGAGCTTCTGGCAAGAGTTAAGGCAAACCTCCGAAGACACACCCAAAGCGGCGATGAGGAAGGCTCATCAGAGATAATAAGAATAGGAAATCTTACTATTGACTGCTCAAGATATGAAATTATAAAAAATGATACTGTTATAGATTTAACTTTGAGAGAATTTGAGCTTGTAAAGTTTCTTGCACAACAGCAGGGCAAAATTTTCTCAAGAGAAACACTCCTTGAAAAAGTATGGGGATATGATTACTATGGAGATGTGAGAACGGTTGATGTAACAGTTCGAAGACTTCGTGAAAAAATAGAGGACGATCCTGCAAACCCCGCTTACATTATAACAAAGCGCGGAGTCGGCTACTACTTTAAAAAGTAAAGGTTTTTGCTATGTTTAAAAGTATTCAGTGGAAGGTGCTTACAGTTTTGGTGCTGCTGATTTTATCGGTAATGCTGGTGGTGGGCACCTTTCTTTTAAATAACATAAGTTCATATTACCATCAGGAATTTAAAACTCAGATGGAAAAAATGGTGTTTACCCCGGATTTTGCAAAGCAACTGACTGCTTCTGCATCAGATGTGCAGGCGGTTGACAAAATGCGCTCTTTATTCGAGGTTTATTCGGGCAGGGTTGGAATAGACTCTTACAGGCACTACTATATTCTTGACGGCAAAAATGCGGCAGTTCTTTATGCATATGACAACAAGGGAACAGGAGAGCTTGAAATCACACAAAATCTTTTGACTGCAATGAGCGGAGAAATCGGTGACAGTTTAAACCGAAGAGCCGCAATAATGGATTATGCGTATCCTGTTTCGGGAGAAGGAGGCAATAAATATATTGCCTACATAACCGACACCAAGGACGAGCTTTACGGGATTTTAGGGAATATTTTTATGATTATATTCTGGGCGCTTATGCTTGGAATTTTGATAAGTGTTTTTCTGGGACTTTTTCTTTCAAAAACAATTATTGCGCCTATTGCATCGCTTACAAAGAATGCGGAAAAACTGGCGAGCGGTGATTTTGAACAAAAGATTGAGGTTAAATCGCGAGACGAAATTGGTCAGCTTACAGGCACATTTAACGTGATGGCGTCAGCGCTTGCGAAAAACCTTGAGGAAATTCGCCGCGAGCAGACAAAAATTGAAACAGTTTTCAGATTTATGACTGATGCCGTTATTGCCTTTGACAAGGAAGGCAAAATTATGCACATAAATCCTGCAGCGAAAGGACTTTTAAAAATACAAGATGAAAACGAAGTGGCATTTGACACCTTCTTTAAAGAATGGGATTTTTCAATAACAATGCAGGAAATTATATATCTTGAGCATTTTAAGGCTATTGAGCGTTTTTCTGAAAAAGACGGCAAATCTCTTAAAGCACAGTTTGCTCCGATTACGTCAGGCGGAAAAATTGCAGACGGTGTGGTTGTTGTACTTTCTGATATCACGGAGCAGAAAAAGCTCGACAGTGCAAGAAAAGAATTTGTTGCAAATGTTTCACATGAACTGAGGACTCCTCTTACAACGGTTAAAAGCTATACAGAAACATTGCTTGACAATGCGGAAAAAGACTCTATGGAGGCGAATTTCCTTAAGGTTATTGACAATGAAACAGACAGAATGACACGTCTTGTAAAAGACCTTCTGACATTGTCGTTATTTGATTATGACAAAAAGCATATCAACAAGGCAACCTTTGATTTAAACAGGCTGCTTTTGGATATTGTATCAAAGCTTGAAATGGAAGCTATGCGTCATCAACATACCCTGACAATGGAAACAGCAGGCGATATGCCCGGCTTTTTTGGCGACAGAGACCGCCTTGAGCAGGTGTTTACAAATATTATAACAAATGCTATAAAATATACACCTGATGGCGGAAAAATTATGGTAAGTTGTGCTTTCAGGCTTACAAATGCAGTTATCCGGGTTTCGGATAACGGTATAGGTATTCCAAAGAAAGATATGCCCCGTCTTTTTGAACGTTTTTACAGAGTTGACAAGGCGAGAAGTCGCAAAAGCGGCGGAACGGGTTTGGGACTTGCGATTGCAAAGGAAATAGTTGAGGCTCACGGCGGAACTATAAAAATTGAAAGTGAGCATGGTACAGGCACTACTGTGACGATTGAGATGCCTTTATATAGCAAATAACCTTATGTTTTTAATCAATATATAATTCCTATGTAATGGCTTTGTAATAATAGTATTGTATAATGTAGGTGTAGGGTGGAGATAACACTCGACGGGGATGCCTTTTCCGTGAGGTATCATACGACCCTAAACGGATTACTCAAACGGCGTGTTTTTTGGAAAGGTTTTTGATTTTTATGAAAAGCAGGATAATATCCTTAATTGTAATTTTAATATTGCTGTTTTCTGTGACATCGTTTGCGGCACCTGCAAGTGTAAATGGTAGCGATGCAGGAAACATTTCGGGCATGGTTATTGTAAAAAAACCCGAAAACGCAGTATCCTCAACAACTAAAAAAGTATATACTGTGTCGGCAGTTAGTTTAAGCGGCGTGGAAATTTCACTTTATAAGTTTAATCCTACCACAGGCCTTTTTGATGTGCTTTCAGATTCTGCAGGAATCCCCTGCATAAACACAGTTGGAGCAACAGGAATTTACGTTAAGGATATAGAGCTTGATGCAAATACAAATTATTTGCTCCTTCGCGCACAGTACGGAAATTATTATCAGACAATCAGATTTGATATTACCCTTTTAAATCAGGGGATTATTGACAGTATAAAAGGTTTTTCAGCTAATTTTCAGTCTGCTTTCGGCGGATGGTGATAGAGAGGCGTAAAAGGTGAAACTGAGAAGAACAAAATCCTTAATATTGACATGCCTTATTATAAGCAGTATAGTTTTGTCTGCTTATGTCTGGATGAGTGAAGAATTATGGCCGAAAGGCTATAATTTTTTTATTGGTCTTAAAAATAACCCGTCCGTTCGCCGCATTTTTTATTCTGATGTCTATTCTATTCCAATGGAAAATCTGTCAAGACCTGAAAAAATCGTGGTAACAAAAGGAGAAGAGAGAAGTGTTTTTTATAACAGTGATGCTTCTTTTGAAAGTGTAAATAAGCCTGTTTCTGCCTTTCTGTCAAGTGTTTTGAAGGACGAAACGGTAGTTTTAAACAGAGTAACTGTACCTGTTGATGAATGGAAAAATGTTTTGAGAAATGATGAAATTCTGGACACACGTTCTATTTATGTGGATTTTTCACTCGAATATTCACCATCGCTTTTTGCTCACATGATTGGAATAAAGAATACGTGGATAGGGAAAGACATACCATCCTTAAAAGAGTTTATAATTGCCCCCGTGGGAGAAGGGACTAAAGATGTTCTTTTCTACGCCAAGGGCGGAGATGATTTGATTTACAAATATCTTATAAATTATGAAAATAAAAATGAGATAGCTACTGCTATTGACAATGGTATTTTTGATGCCGGGACAACCTATTCTTACTCATTTGAATTAAATCTTGACAAAAACAGTCAGGGAATAGGCACGGGAGTAAAGCAAAAGGTGTTTATTGACTCTATGGTAATTATGTCATCAAATTCTACTACGGTTCCTGTGATTTACGGAGAAAATCCGTTTGAGGCAGAGTTTGCGGACAGGGAGTCTTTGCTTAGTCATTTTCAATACGCCGCAGGGGCGCCAAAGCACTACACAGATTACTCGGGAGTAGAATATTTTGTTGAGAACTATTCTCACTTAAAACTTCATCCAAACGGACTTATTGAATATGTTGCAGATACTGAGGGTGGCGGAATAAGTCTTCCTGAAAGTGCGGCAACGGTTTATGAGGCACTTAATAAATCAATAGAGTTTTCCGAAAATATTTGGAGAAGCGTTGTGGGTGATGTTCCCTTCAGTGTACTTGTTACAAGTGACCTTCTTGAAAATGATGAAGGTATTTACAAGTTTACACTTGACTATTACTACGAGGGTAAGAGGGTTACAACTGCCCTTTTAGGCGATAATTTCGAGCCAATGAACCATGCTGTTGAAATAGATGTGAAAAACGGAAAAATTGTGGGATACAGGCATTTCTTCCGCAGATATCAGACGGCAACACAAATAGTTTGCACACCGCAGATTGAGGCACTTGACAAAATTTATGAAAGATTTAATGACAGGGAAGAAGAAATTTTTATAAACGATGTTTATTTGAGTTATATTGAAAACGGAAACAATTCTGATAAAGCACCCGTATGGTGTGCCGAAATAGAAGGAAGCGACAGTATTGTTTATTAAAGGCAGGTGTAAAAATGTACTGGTATAAAGTAAAAACACTTTTAATATGCATGTTTGCCGCAATAAACTTTTTTTTGATTGCTTTTATTGTGCAGGGCAATGTAAGGCAGACGGTGGCAGAAAAAAAGGAAATACAAAGCCTTGTGGAGGTTTTGAGTATTAACGATATTTTTGTTGATGAGAATATTTTTTCAAAGAAAAATCCCCCTGTTAAAACTGCTACGGTGGAAAATCTGGCACCGGGCGGAGAAGAAATGGCAAAACTTATGTTTGGCGATGGATATTTGGAAGAATTTGATTCAAATGGAAATAATTATTATTCAAAAGACGGAAAAATAGTAAGTGTCCATGGCGGAAGGCTTTATTATTATGACGGAAATCTTATGAGTGATTCTAAAGTAAGTTCTGATATAATACCTATCCTTTCCGAAAAACTAAAAAGTTTTAATATTGATGTGTCAAAAGCTCAGGGTGAGGCGGTTGGAGACAAGATAATTTACACTTATTATTTTGACAATTTACCTCTGTTTGAAAATACTCTCTATGTAAAAATGAGTGGCGAAACAATTTGTGAAATCGGTGGATATATGATAGGGATAACCGCAAGAGAAGAAACGAAAACACATGTTGCACCACCCAAAAGTGCATTGGTTTCATTTTTGCAGGACCAAAACCGCGGAGAAGGCACAAAAAATATAGCATCTGTTTCGTTGGGATATTCAGCTTTGCTTGCAGACACGGATGTTAATTTTAAAATAACTGAGACAATACCCACATATAAAATTGTAACTGACAGTAATGAAGTGTATTATTATGATGCGAGAAAATAAAACTGTGACAAATTTTGTCGCAGTTTTATTTTTGGTATCCTTTGTGCAATTTACACAAAAAATACGAATAATCTTGTTTATTTTTAGTATTTAATGATATTTAATTTTATATTATAATAATATTATAGTGTATTATTTGATGAAACAAATAATCATTATATATCTATATTACACACAATTGGGGGTATTACAATGAAATTTTCAACAGACAAAATCAGAAACGTTTGCCTTATAGGCCATGGCGGAAACGGAAAGACATCCGTAGCAGAAGCCATGCTTTATATATCAAAAGGAATAGACAGACTGGGAAAGATTGCTGACGGCAGTACCGTTTGCGACTACGATGCAGAGGAAACAAAGCGCAAGTTTTCAATTTCTACGGCGATAGCACCCGTTACATATGATGACAAAAAGATAAATATTATTGACACTCCAGGATATCTTGACTTTTCGGGCGAGGTTATGCAGGGGCTTCGTGTGTCGGGTTGTGCACTTATTGTTATGGATGCAAAAAGCGGTGTTGATGCAGGATGCGAGCTTGCATGGGAATATGCGACAGAGGCAACTGTTCCAAAGGCATTTTTTATCAACAAAATTGATGACGAAAATGCTAACTATGCTGCAACAATAACTCACATGAGAGATAAATTCGGCAAGAGTGTTTGTCCTGTTACAATCCCGATTTTTGACGAAAGAAAATGTGTAGGTATCGTAAATCTTATAAAAAACAAGGCTTACAGATATGACGGAACCGAGGCAAAGGAAATCCCGATTGAAGACCGTTTCCTTGACAACATAAATGAAGCAAGAGCACTTTTGATGGAATCTCTTGCGGCAACTTCCGATGACCTTATGGAAAAATTCTTTGCGGAAGAAGAATTTACTGAAGAAGAAATGACAGTAGCTTTGATGGCAGGTATTAACGACAGAAGTATTGCCCCTGTTATGGCAGGTTCTGCGCTTACTCTTGATGGTATCACATCACTTCTTTACGTTATTTCAAACTCCTTCCCAAATCCTTTCGGTAAAAAGCACGAGCGTGATTTGGAAGGCGAATTCGTTAAAATTGATCCAGAGGGTGACCCTGCAATATTTGTATTTAAGACTGTTGCAGACCCGTTTGTTGGCAAAATGTCATACTTTAAGGTTATGAACGGGACGGTTAAAACAAATTCTGTACTTAAAAACCTTACAACAGGCGAAAGTGAAAAGTTTGCTCACATTTATTCGCTTAAGGGCAAAAAGCAGACAGAGGTTGATGAGCTTGTTTGCGGCGACATCGGTATGACCGCAAAGCTCGCAAACACCAACACAAACGATACTCTTGCAGCTACGTCAGGCGTTGAGTACAAAAAAATCAACTTCAAAAAGCCTTATTACAGCAAGGCTGTTGTGCCTCTTGCAAAGGGTGACGAAGATAAAATATCAACCGCTATTGCACGTATTCTGGAAGAGGATATGACAATAAAATATCAGAATAATACAGAAACAAAACAGATGGTAATCTCGGGACATGGTGACACTCATCTTGATGTAATGGTTTCAAAAATGAAAGCGCGTTACGGAACTTCTGTAGGTCTGGTTGATGCAAAGGTTGCATATCGTGAAACTATTAAAAAACGCGTTCAGGTTGAAGGTAAACACAAGAAACAGTCGGGCGGAAGCGGTCAGTACGGTCATGTTAAAATAACATTCTCGCCAGGGGCAGAAGAAGGACTTACATTTACGCAGAGCGTTGTCGGCGGCAGTGTTCCGAAAGGATTTTATCCTGCAGTTGAAAAGGGACTTTTAGAAGCTATGGAAAAAGGTGTTTTGGCAGGGTTCCCCGTTGTAAGCCTTGCAGCAGACCTTTTTGACGGCTCCTACCATGCAGTAGACTCCAACGAGCTTTCCTTTAAACTTGCGGCTAAAATAGCTTACAAAGAAGGTCTTCCAAATGCAAATCCTGTTATTTTGGAACCTGTAGGTTCACTTACTGCAAGAATTCCCGAACACATTGTTGGCGATGTTATAGGCGACCTTAATAAACGCCGCGGTAAAGTTTTGGGAATGAATCCTGATGAGGAAAACCCAATCTTCACAATTGTTGAGGCTGAAGTTCCTCAGTCTGAAATGGCAAATTACACAATAGCACTTCGCGCGATGTCTCAGGGCAGAGGCTCATTTGAATTTGAATTTGCAAGATATGAAGAAGCACCAATGAATGTGGCACAGGTAATAATCGAGAAAGCAAAGGCAGAGGCTGAATAATAAAAAATAGGCTATGACAAATTATTTTTTGTCATAGCCTATTTTAAAAATCATGGCAACCGCCAAAATCAAGTTTGTACTTTTCAAATAAACACACAATTTCTTCTACAATCTCAAAATCAGTGTAATTTTCATTGGCTAAAATTTTTTGAATTTCAGCCAATATTTTAATTGCAGTTGTATTTGCAATTTCGTTTGCATCAATTTCAAAATCCGTTATATTATTTTTAATATAGTCTGATATGTATAGTTTTAGAAGTTCGGTTTTTATTTTAGTCAAAATTATCACTCCTTTATAATTTTATGGTACTATATAGTACCATAATTGCGTTTATAATGATACCACATGGTAACATTAAAGTCAAGGAGTGATTTTAATGTTTTTTAAAAGACTTTATGATTTACGTGTGGATAATGACTTGACGCAATAGCAGGTTGCAGACTTTCTTGTTTGCAACCGACAGGTTTATGCGAGATATGAACGTGGTATTAGGGAAATACCTGTTTCAATGCTCATTAAACTTGCCGGGCTATATAACGTATCTGTTGATTATATTTTGGGGATTGAAAATAACAATGACCTATGACGTTTGTCATAGGTCGCTTTATATTTAAAATTGTTTATCAAGCCATTCTTTATGATATTCGTTTGAAATTTGTTCTGTCTTTAAAAATTTTACGACTTCGCAAAGGGAGTCGGTTGAAAATTCCACCATTGCACGGGCAATTCTCTCGTTCATTCCTTCGTGTGCATCTCCTGCATAGGAATTTGGGTAATCTGCCATCCAGGAAAATGGAGAGGAAATTTTTCTGTTCGCAAATTCATCAAAACGATGAACCGAGTTTCCGCTTTCTTCATTTATTTTATCAAGTCTTACAACTTCGGGGCGTACACCATACACCCATCCCGTCTCTATAAAGCAGGCATGTCCATATCTTTTCTTTTGTTCGTTATAGCTTTTTAGAATTTCTTTATCTTCTTTAGTGAGATAAGTGTAGTTTTTTTGTAAAAGTTTCTTGGGAGTTGCAAAATCAGAGCCAAGGCTATATGTGTATACCAGAAAATCAGATTTATCGTATAAAGTGCTTCTGGCAAATGATGAGAGCATATCCTGGTTTCCGCCATGCCCGTTATAAAGCAATATCTTTTTAAAGCCGTTACGTGCAATTTCTCTGCAGGTTTCTTTTAAAATCTGCTGACGAAGTTCGGCAGAAAATATTACAGTTCCCCGAAACTCTCCTGCACCTGTCTTTTCGCCAAAATACATAGTGGGGAATATGCAGACGGGTTCTTTCTGCGCCGCACGTTTTGCAATTTCAGTAATGTGAATTACGTCCGTTCCCACAGGTAAATGCTGACCGTGTTTTTCAAGACACCCAACTGGAAGTATGCACACTCCGTCTGAAAGTGCGATGGCACTTTCAAATTCTTCTTCCCTTAAATTTTCCCAAAGCATATTATGCCTCCAAGTTTTGAAATTTGTTATTGTAATTATAACATGTGAAAGAGGGAAAAACAATATAAATTTAAACTTTAAAAATCATGGCAACCGCCAAAATTCAGCTTGTACTTTTCAAATAAACAAACAATTTCTTCGACGATTTCAAAATCTGTGTAGTGTTCATTGCTTAAAATCTTTTGGATTTGAGCCAAAATTTTAATTGCTGTTGTATTGGCAATGGTGTTTGCATCAATTTCGAAATCTTCAATGTTCTGATTGATGTAGTCCGCAATATAAGCTTTCAATAATTCAGTTTTAATATTAGTCATAATTATCACCTCAAAAGAATAATATCACAAAACTTTAAATTATACAACAGAAATTTCTAATATATTATAAAAATATATTTTAGTATATAATATCCTTAAGATATGTATTGAGGATGAATGATATGGAATTTAAACCAAAGGCAACAAAAGAAAAGGTAAAAGCAGGATATAAAACTCTGTATATCACTGATGAATTGGCAGGAAAGTTAAATAATCTTGCAAAAAAGCACGAAACCAGCTTTAATAATGTAGTTATAAGTATTTTAGAAGATTTTTTTAAGAATAATCAATAAGAGAACCCATTTGTTGGACGGTTGTCTGATAAATGGGTTTTTCTATGTGTAGATATTGGGTTCTTAGGGTTCAACTCCCTTTCATTACACATAAAAAAACAAGCACAAACTAACGTTTGCACTTATCTTTTTATTTGTGGTGGAGATGATACGGACTTTCATAGTATCACGAATTTTGTATAGATTACATTTGAATATTCAATGTAATATAACTCAAATAAAAAAGGTGACATAAAATTGTCACCTTTATGTTATATTATAGACTATTCTTTAATCATGTTTTTTGATTGATATTACGAATTTACCAATTCTAATTATTAAATCATGCTTCTTGTCTTCCATAAATAACTTTACAATATAAACACAAAGAACACAAATACTAAGAATTGATAAGAAAATATACATAATAAATCCCTCCGCATTCAATCTATACATTCCGCGGAATAGAATAGTGTAAAATTTATTATTAATTTTTAATAGTTAAATTATAGTAATATGATATTCTGCAATAAAAACAACTTATAAAAGTTCTAAATATAATACCTCCACTTCTATTAATATCATAAACAATATAAAATTAAATTATAAACAAAACGTATTCAGTAACTATACT
>JAZOQG010000084.1:0-34720 GCA_045656005.1 Clostridia bacterium | reverse complement strand
TGTTAAAAACGGAGATGTTGTTAAGGGAGTAAACTTTGAAGGGCTTTCAAAGGTGTCGTCTCCCGTAGAGCTTGCAAAGCATTACAGCGACTGCGGTGCAGATGAGCTTGTATTTTATGATATTACTGCATCTTACGAAGGGCGAAATCTTTTTACAGACATTTTAAAAGAAGTTGCGAAAACAATTTTTATTCCGCTTACTGTTGGTGGTGGAATAAATACTGTAGATGATTTTGACAGGGTGCTTAAATGCGGTGCTGACAAGGTCAGCGTAAATTCGGGTGCTATAAAAGACCCATCACTTATTGAAAAAGCCGCAAAGCTTTACGGCGACCAATGTGTTGTTTTATCAGTTGACATAAAAAGAGTTGACGGGAAATTCACGGTCTTTTCAAAAGGCGGCAGAGAAAACACGGGAATGGATGCTCTCGAGTGGATAAAAAGAGGCGAGGCATCAGGTGCTGGTGAAATTGTTGTAAACAGTATCGACACAGACGGGGTTAAAAAAGGGTTTGACCTTGAAATGCTCCGTGCAGTATGCTCCGTTACAAAGCTTCCTGTAATTGCATCAGGCGGTGCAGGATGTATGGAGGATTTTGTGACACTTTTCAAAGAAGTTGAAGGTGTTGATGCAGGGCTTGCGGCGAGTGTATTCCACTTTGGTGAAGTTCCTATTCCAAAACTTAAAGAAACACTTTTTGCCGAAGGCATAAATGTTAGGAGGTAATAAAAAATGAGTTATATTGATATTTGCGAACTTAAATTTGACCAAAATGGTCTTATTCCCGCGATTGTTGTGGATTTTTATTCAAAAAAGGTTTTGATGCTTGCATACATGAACCGCGAAAGTCTTGAAATAAGCATGAAAGAGGAGAGAACATGTTTTTATTCAAGGTCCAGAAATGAGCTTTGGAGAAAAGGTGAGACTTCGGGAAATGTTCAGCATATACTTGAGATTAAAACAGACTGTGACAAGGATACACTTCTCGTAACAGTTTTAGCAGACGGACCTGCTTGTCACACCGGAACTGAAACATGTTTTGATACCGATACTGTTTTTACAAAAGAAGGGCACAATGATTTTTCGCTTTCAGCTCTTATGAAACTTATCGAAGGCAGAAAAACTGACAAAAAAGAAGGTTCATACACAACTTACCTCTTTGAAAAGGGTATTGACAAAATACTCAAAAAAGTTGGTGAAGAAAGCACGGAAGTCATTATAGGTGCAAAAGCAGGTGACAAAGGTGAAACAATTTATGAAATTGCAGACCTTGTATATCACGTTATGGTTATGATGGTTGAAATGGGAATTTCTACCCAAGATGTAATTAGTGAACTTGCATCACGTCACGTTATTGACCATAAGGTTAAGCAAGAAAAGTCAACCGCGGCAAATGTTAAGTAAAATCTTTAAATTAACATACAAGTCTTAAAACAAGGCTTGTATGTTTTAAATTGTGTATAAAATTTCGATTAGGTGTATAATTATACCGTGCAATCTATATAAAATTCAACTTTATTTAAAAAAGTGTTGCATTTTTATAAATAGTGTTGTATAATTTAAAAAGTTAGTTATTTTGGAGGTATATATTATGATACGCGCAGGTATTTTAGGTGCTACAGGTTATGCAGGTGCTGAAGTTTGCAGACTTCTGGCTACTAGAGACGATGTTGAGATAACCCTCTTGGGGTCGCAAAGCTATGTGGGACAGAATTTTTCTGATATTTATACAAATCTTAAGGGGATACTTGACCTTGAGTGCGAAGCAGGCGACGTTGATACTGTTGCAGAAAAGTGCGATGTTGTGTTTACCGCCCTTCCTCACGGAGCTTCAAAAGAAGTAATTCCCAAGCTTTACGAAAAAGGGCTTACTGTTATAGATTTAAGCGGTGATTTTCGATACAATGATGTAAAGGTTTACGAAAAGTGGTATGGTGACAAGCATTGTGCGCCACATCTTCTTGGCGTATCGGTTTACGGACTTCCTGAACTTCACAGAGAAGAAATTAAGAAAACCAAGCTCATTGCAAACCCTGGTTGCTATACAACATGCTCTATTCTTGCTATTGCACCTTTACTTGATGCAAAAATAGGTGATACAAAAAATATAATTATAGATGCAAAAAGCGGCGTTACAGGTGCAGGCAGAAGCGCAAAAGTTCCTTCTCTTTTCTGTGAATGCGACGAAAGTTTAAAAGCGTATGGTGTTGGTACACACAGACACACCTCTGAAATTGAGCAGGAGTTATCTTTGGTGGCAGGAGAAGAAATCACACTCTCATTTACTCCGCACCTTGTACCAATTAAAAGGGGAATACTTGCAACAAGCTATGTTAATCTTTTAAAAGATGTTTCTGCGGAAGAACTTGTTACACTTTACAAAGAGTTTTATAAAGGCGAAAAATTTGTAAGAATACTCGATGCAGGAAAGCTTCCTGAAATCAAGAATGTTGCACATTCTAATTACATAGATATTGGTATTGTTGTAGATAAGAGACTCAGAAGAGCTGTTATTGTATCTTGTATTGACAATCTTATAAAAGGTGCTGCAGGTCAGGCCGTGCAGAATATGAACATAGTATTTGGAAGGGAGGAGTCGGCAGGTCTTTTAATGCCTCCGACGTTCGTATAATGGTAGAGGATAAATACATAAACAAAGCTAAAATACTAGTTGAGGCGTTGCCTTACATTCAAAAGCTTTATAAAAAGACTATTGTTGTAAAATATGGCGGAAACGCAATGAAAAGCGAAGAACTTAAACATAGCGTTATGGAAGACATAACACTTTTAAAGTACATCGGTGCTAACCCTATTGTAGTTCATGGGGGAGGTCCTGATATTTCCGCAGCTCTTGAGACTTACAAAATTGAAAGCAAGTTTATAAATGGTCTTCGTGTTACAGATGCTGACACTATTAAAGTAGCGCAACAGGTGCTTGTTGGTAAAACAAACAAGGAAATCGTTTCAATGGTTGACGAGGTTGGCGGAAAAGCAGTTGGTCTTTCAGGTATTGACGGGCATCTTTTAGAGTGTCAGAAACTTTACACAGAAGTTGACGGAGAAAAGCAAGACATTGGATATGTTGGCGAAGTGGTTAAAGTTAACGATAAACTTATTAAGCATATTTGCGAAGACGAATATATTCCCGTTATTGCTCCGATTGGTGTTGATAATGAGGGAAACAGCTATAACATAAATGCAGACTCAGTTGCATCTGCCGTTGCAAAGGCATTAAAAGCTGAAAAACTTATTTATCTAACTGACGTTGAAGGAATACTTGACGAAAGCGGCAATGTAATTTATGAAATGAGCAAACAGGAAGTTTACCAAAATATTGAAAGCGGAGTTATATCGGGGGGTATGATTCCAAAATCACTTTCATGTGTTGAGGCTATTGACAATGGAGTAAGACGTGTTCACATTATTGACGGACGCGTTCCGCATTGCATTCTGCTTGAAATTTTCACAAATTCAGGTATAGGAACAATGATTACTGATTGATTATATAAAAAAGAAAGAGGTATCTCGCTTAGGGGTACCTCTTTAAACTTAAAATAATTTATTTTTTCAGGTCGTCAAGACATTCTCTGCAAACTTTACTTCCTTTAAAGTTTACAACTTCTGATGCATTGCCGCAGAAGATACATGCAGGGGCATATTTTTTAAGAACAATTGTTCCGTCCCCGTCGACATATATCTCAAGAGAATCATTATCCGATATATCAAGCATTCTCCTGAGTTCTATCGGTAAAGTTATTCTGCCAACTTCGTCAATTCTTCGAACAATTCCTGTTGATTTCATAATCTACCTCCATTAATATATGTATTGTTTAGTAAAATTATAACACATAAAAATGGGAAAGTCAACCCAAATTGACAAAAAATGTAAATTTTTGTCAATTAATGGAATTAAGCTCTTGGATGAGCTTTTTTATAAACGTCAAAAATTCTGTTTTCAATAATTTTTCTGTAGACTGCAGTTGAAGCAGAGTCGGTAAGTCCCATCATTTCTCCTATTAAGTCAATGTCTGCACCATTTTCGAGAAGGTGTGCCGCAAAGGAGTGACGCAATGTGTGTGGGGTGATTTCTTTGTCAATTCCTGCTGCATCTTTATAATATTTTATGATTTTCCAAAAGCCTTGCCTTGTCATCCTCGTACCATTGCAATTTACAAAGAGAGCAGTTTCGTCAGGAGAGGCAATCATTTGCGGACGGGTATTTTTAAGATATGAAGTTATTGCTTTAACTGCTATTTTTCCTAGTGGAATAATTCTTGTTTTGGAAGAAATGGAGCAGTTTAACATGCCTCGTCTTAAATTTACATTTGAAACATTGAGCATTATTAGCTCAGAAACTTTAATACCGCTCGCATATAAAAGTTCAAGCATTGCCTTGTCACGGCAGGATTTTGCATCTTCACCTGTGGGTTCATCTAAAAGTTTTGCAATCTCTGTCGAAGTTAAAATTTGTGGCAGAGATTTTTCTACTTTGGGTAATTTTACATTACGGGTTGGATCTCTTTTTATATGGCCACTACTCTTCATAAAAGAATAAAGTGAGCGAAGTGAAACCATATTTCTTGAAAGGGTTGATGCCGCCAGACCGTGGCGTTTCATTTCAGACATATAGTTTTCAAAATCACGGCTAATGGCTTTTTTTAGATTGCCACCGTAAAAACGCTGAAACTGTTTTATGTCACGCTCATATGAAAGTACGGTGTTTTCAGAAAGGTGACGTACCTCACGCAAAAAATCGTGGTACTCATTCAGTGCACTTTTCAACCCTAAAACCTCCTGGTAATTAATCATGAAATAACTTTTAGTATGCTTTTCAGCAGCATAGTGGAAACAAATCCTTCAACAATACATGAAAGTAAAATTAAAAAAGAAAGCAGAATCATTTTTAATATGTACGTTTTGAAATCACTATTTAATCGTCTTTCGCCACGAAGAAGTCTGTTTGAAAAATTTATTCCGATTATTCCCATGCCTATATATGTTGGCATAAGAAGAAAGTAATGCGGTAAAATCCCGCCCAAAACTGCCAAAAAACCGGCTAAACCATAATATTTCATGAGAAAAGCAGACGAAAAGCCTAAAGCATATCCGCAAAAACCCAAATGAAATACTATAACAGGTGAGCCGATTACTGTAATTCCGCATACAAAAATAATTATAAATCTTTTAAACTCATTTTGCAACGATTTTAAAAAAGCAGAAAAAATGCCGGTGTCGGCAACGGCACTATTAAGTCCCGCATAAAGAGTTGAAGGCAAATCGCCACTCAGCCGCAAAACACCAAATGCTCCTATGGTGACACCGACAAGTACTGCCGAAAATACTAAAAATAAAGTAAGTCTGTTGTTTTTTATGTACTCTTCCACACTTTACACCACCCTATAAAAAAGGTTATGCATAAAGATGTGGTGGTATTCTTATTTTTTAAGTTGACGGCTTTTTTCTGTGCATGCCGAAACTGCACTAATAACTGCATTTCTAAAGCCTGATTTTTCAAGTTCTGCAACACCTTCTATAGTTGTGCCACCCGGTGAGCATACTGCATCACGAAGTTCGGCAGGATGATTTCCTGTTTCCAAAACCATTTTTGCAGAGCCTAAAACTGTTTGCGCAGCAAGTTTTATCGCGTCACTTCTTGTAAGACCTTTTAAAACTCCGCCGTCAGCCATGGCCTCAATCAGTGTGAAAACATAAGCGGGACCGCTCCCTGATACACCAACTACTGCATCGATATAAGCCTCATCCAAAGTTACAGTTTCACCAACTGCTGAAAAAATCTTATGAACTATGGAAATATCTTCTTCACTTGCACCATTTTTACAAACCGCCGTCATACCTGCACTTACAAGCGCAGGAGTGTTCGGCATAACGCGAACAACTCTTGCATCATCTTTAAGAAAGCCTTTTATATAATCTGTTGAAATACCTGCAGCTATGGAAATTATAAGACCGTTATAGTTTTTACATTCTGGCAAAATGACAGGGAAGATATTAGGTTTTACTGCGAGAATTACAGCTTCACCAAATTCGAGAGCTTCGGTATTGTTTCCGACTTTAACTCCAAAGCGCTGAAGTTCGGTAAGTTTTTTTTCATCCTTATCGGAAACAAAAATGTTTTCAGGTTTTATTTTGTTTGCTAAAAGTCCCAAAACAATTGCTCTTGCCATGTTTCCGGCGCCAATAATACCAATTTTCATATTAATGCGACCTTTCAATTAATATTCGCCGTTTAAGAATTTTTCGAGTCTGTTAATACCTTTTTCAATGTTTTCAATAGATGTTGCATAGCTCCATCTGAGGTATCCCGGTGCCATAAATCCTTCGCCGGGAACTAGGGCTACTTTTGCTTTTTCCAAAAGTGCTGCTGCAAAATCTGATGCACTGTCAATTTTGCATCCACAAATCTCTTTGCCAAGTAAGTCTTTAATGTTCATCATAACGTAAAAAGCACCGCTTGGTTTTTTGCATGAAATACCAGAAAGAGAATTAAGTCTTTCTACCATGTAATCACGTCTTTTTACATATTCTTTTTTCATATCGTCAACAAAGCCAAGACCGCTATCAAGAGCTACTACTGCCGCATATTGTGCGATTGAGTTAGGGTTTGATGTTGCATGACTTTGAACATTGCCCATAATTTTTGCAATTTCAGGTGAGGAAGCTGTGTATCCAATTCTCCAGCCCGTCATAGCATAAGTTTTTGAAAGACCATTAACGATTATAGTTCTCTTTTTAATTTCTTCGCCAAATGATGCAATTGAAACACGTTCGCCTTCATATATTAAGTGTTCATATATTTCGTCAGATATTACGAAGATGTCTTTCTCTACACAGATTTTAGCAATTTCACGAAGTTCATCTGCAGTATATACCATACCTGTTGGGTTTGAAGGGGAATTGAGAACTAGAGCTTTTGTTTTGGGGGTTATTGCATTAAGAAGCTGGTCAGGAGTAAACTTAAAGTTATTCTCTTCTGTTGTTTCTATGTATTTCGGAACTCCATCACCGAGTTTTACCATTTCGGGATATGAAACCCAGAATGGGGCAGGGATTATAACTTCGTCACCAGGGTTTAAAATGGCTCCGAAAATATTTACGAGAGAATGTTTTGCACCATTACTTACAATTATCTGATTGGGTTCATACGAAAGACCGTTTTCCCTTTCGAATTTTCTGCAAATTGCAGCTTTGAGCGCAGGTGTTCCTGATGCAGGAGTATATTTTGTTACACCTGTGTTTATAGCTTCTACGGCCGCATCTTTGATATGCTGTGGTGTGTCAAAATCAGGCTCGCCTGCTCCAAAACCTACAACATCAATGCCTTCTGCTTTCATAGCTTTAAACTTTGAATCAATCGCAAGTGTCGGAGATGCACTGATTAATGAATACTTTCTTGATAATTCCATTTTTTACATAACCTTTCTGTTTGCAAAATTTTTTGCACCTTTATCGCAAACATAATAAAGTGCCTATATTTTAATATAAAAACTGCAAAATTGCAACATTTTTATGCATAAAATGCATTTTTAATGTGATTTATATTGTTGCAGTTAATTTCTATAACATCAAAGCGCATATCGTTTTGAATATTATTGCTCTGTATAAAAAAGAGAGCGGTTTTAATAATTTTCTTTTGCTTTGAGGCGGTTACAAATTCTGCACCGCCCGCAAAGGATTTTTCTCCTCTTTTTTTTACTTCAACAAAAACCGTGGTGTTTTTATCAAGTGCTATAATATCAATTTCGCCAAAACGCGAGTGATAGTTTTTGGATAAAATTTTATAGCCCATTTTTTTGAGATATTGCTCTGCCTGATTTTCGCCCAAAATTCCTATAAGACGCGACATTAATATTCATCATCCTTTAAGATTTTTTTAAGAAATGTTCTTCGGTGAACGGGGGAGGGACCATGCTTTCTCAAAAGCTGGGTGTGGAGTGCTGTTCCATAGCCTTTATGTTTTTCAAAAAGATACTGAGGATATTCCTTTGCAAGTTCTTTCATATACCTGTCCCTTGCAACTTTTGCAAGAATTGATGCAGCGGCAATTGAAAGACTTTTCGAATCACCTTTTATAACGCATTGGTGAGGAAGGGAAAGCTCTGTAATACAATCTCCGTCTATAAGCGCGTAGTCTGCCTCTTGCTTTAGTGATGAAATTGCCCTTCTCATAGCAAGGTATGTGGCATTTCTTATGTTTATTTCATCGATTTCATTAACTGTGGCAGTCTTAATAGAGTATGCTACGGCATCCTGGCAGATAATATCAAAAAGTGCCTCACGTTTTTTTTCTGAAAGTTTTTTTGAATCATTAAGACCTTCCAGAATATAGCCATCAGGCAAAATTACTGCGGCGGCAAAAACATCGCCTGCAAGAGGTCCTCTGCCTGCTTCATCTACTCCGCAGATGCTTTCGTAGCCTAAAATTTTAACTGCGCGCTCATATGTAAGCATGTTGTTGAGTCTTTCGAGTTCTTCGTTTTTCAATCTAATCACCACAAATCTTTTGTAAGTTTTGCTCTCTTATATCCTCTGTCTTCATTTACACTTTCCACTTTAAAACCACAGCTTTCATAAAAATCAATAAGGTGCTTGACATCAAGGGAAGTGTGAAGATATATTTTTTTTGCATCAGTTTTTTTGATGCGTAAAAAAACTTCGTCCAAAAGTTTTTTACCAATGCCGAATTTCTGATGTTCAGGTAAAACTGAAAAGCGGCTTAAATATACTGTGTCACAATCTTCAAATTCAACTCTTACACTGCCTGAAATTCTGCCATCAAGCTCAGCTTTTAAAAAAAGCTTATTTTCAATGTCTACTAAAGTTTTTTCAACCGTTTCAGAAAGAGCACCTCTTGCAGCGGCAGGACAAGATGCTTTTTCATATTCCTTAAACGCTTTTTTTAAGACTATATTAATTTCTTCTGCATCTTGCACCTTAGCTTTAGTAATGCTTAAATTCATCAGTTCACCCCATCAATGTAACAAGTACTGCTTTTTGTGCATGAAGTCGGTTTTCTGCTTCATCGAAAATGGCTGACTGAGGACCGTCAATAACGTCTTCTGTAACCTCATAGCCTCTGTATGCAGGAAGACAATGAAGAAACATTGCTTCTTTATCAGCATTTGAAAATAGCTTTTTATCAATTGTGTAATCTTTGAAGATTTTAATTCTTTCAGCTTTTTCGCTTTCCTGTCCCATACTGCACCATGTGTCAGTATAAACGACATCTGCATTTTTAATAGCTTCCACGGGGTCTTCTGTAAGAAGAATATGGCTTCCTGTTTTCTTTGCGTCAGAAAGTGCGTTTTCAACAACTTCTCCATTACATTCAAAGCCTTTAGGCGATGCAACTGCTATGTCCATACCAACCTTACTGCAACCGTAAAGAAGTGAGTGAGCAATATTATTTCCGTCACCAATATATGCAAGTTTTAAACCTTCAAGTTTTCCTCTATATTCGGAAATTGTGAGAAGGTCAGCAAGTATCTGACATGGGTGCAAAAGGTCAGTAAGTCCGTTTATAATCGGAATGGAGCCATATTTAGCCAAATCTTCAACGTCGCTGTGTGCGAAAGTTCTTATCATTATGCCATCAAGAAATCTTGAGAGAACATTTGCAGTATCATAAATTGTTTCGCCTCTGCCAAGCTGAATGTCATTTGCACTTAAAAAGAGGGGATATCCGCCAAGCTGATACATTCCTACTTCAAATGAAACCCTTGTTCTTGTGGAAGATTTTGTAAAAATCATACCAAGTGTTTTGCCTTTTAGGTGGTGATGAACGATACCTTTCTTTGTTTCATCCTTAAGTTTTGCTGCAAGTTTTAAAAGTGATAAAATCTCATCTGTTGTTGTGTCATGTAAACTGATTAAATGTTTCATAATATGTAAATTCCTTTCGCTATCTGAATTTTTTCATAACCTTTTCAAATGTATTTATAAGAATATCTGCTTCGTCTTTTGTAATAATGAGTGGGGGTAGTATTCTTACTGTACTTGTACCAACAGCACCTACGAGGCATTTTTCCTTAAACATTTCGGAAACGAATTCTTTTGCGGGAGCTTCGATTTCAGCACCCAGCATAAGACCAAGTCCTCTGACTTCTTTTACGCCGTCTATATTCAAAAGTTTTTCTTTAATGTAAGCACCAACTGTTTTCGCATTTTCAATAAGGTTTTCCCGTTTGATAATTGAAAGAGTTGTGAGAGCAGAAGTTGTAGCAAGGTGGTTTCCGCCAAATGTTCCGCCGTGGTCACCTGGTTCGAATGAGGAAGCAACAAAATCTTTTGCACAAACGCCTCCGATTGGAACTCCTCCGCCTAACGCTTTTGCCATGGTTATTATGTCAGGCTCAATGGAAAAATGCTCATAAGCGAACATTTTTCCTGTTCTTCCTATACCTGTTTGAATTTCGTCATCAATAAATATAATATCGTTTTCCTTACAAAAATCGTAAACTGCTTTTACATATTCTTTATCTACGGGATGAACACCGCTTTCGCCCTGAACAAGTTCCATAATAACTGCACCTGTTTTTGGGGTAACAGCAGCTTTGAAACCTTCAAGGTCATTAATCTCAACGTGAGAAAAACCGGGAACAAGCGGGTAATATGGCTTTTGGTATTTTTCCTGACCCGTCGCAGCAACCGTTGAAAGAGTTCTACCATGGAAGGAGTTTTTAAGTGTTATTATATCTGTTTTGCCGTCACCTTTTTTATAGTGATAAATTTTTGCAAGTTTTATTGCACATTCATTTGCTTCTGCACCGCTATTAGAGAAAAAGACTTTATCTCCGCAGGAAAAATCAACAATTTCTTTTGCAAGTTTTGCCTGGGATTCGATGTAGTAAAGGCATGAAGTGTGCAAAACTTTTTTTGCCTGCTCACCGATTGCAGTTGAAAGTTCTTCGTTTCCATGACCTAATGCAGAAACGGCTATTCCTGCAAAGAAGTCACAGTATTTATTTCCTTCTGTGTCATAAAGATATATGCCTTCGCCATTTACAAAGCATACCGGCAAACGCTCACCGAAAGTGTTCATAAAATAACTTTTATCAAGAGCTTTTATCTCGCTCAAATTCATTTAAATCGCCTTCTTATTTTTAAAATTTGTATAATTATACTATACTGTGCATAAAAATGCAATAGTTTTTAAAAAATTTCTGAAATAACATCATCCGCTTTTTCTGCAAAAATAAATTTAACTTTATCCTTTACTTCTTTTGGAACATCATCGATGTCATCTCGGTTTTTGGAGGGTAGAAAAATTTTTGTAACTCCGTATCGGTAAGCTGCCAGAACTTTTTCTAGTATTCCGCCAACTGGCAAAACTCTACCTGTAATTGTAATTTCGCCTGTCATTGCAATATCATTTGGAACACATTTTTTTGAAAGTGCGGAAAGGAGAGCTGTGCAGATTGTAATGCCTGCAGAAGGTCCGTCTTTCGGTGTTGCACCTTCAGGAACATGAATGTGAATATCGCTGTTTTTATAGAAATCTTTATCCAGGTTATATTCATCGCATTTTGAACGAATGAAAGTAATTGCCGCTTTTGCACTTTCTTTCATAACGTCTCCAAGGTTACCAGTAAGCTCAATTTTTCCGCTACCCGGCAAAACATTTACTTCGATGCTTAAAGTGTCACCGCCAACCGCTGTCCATGCGAGCCCACGGGCAACTCCGTAAACTTGTTCATCAACTCTTGTTTCAAAGCGGAATTTCGGCTTTCCTGCAAATTCTGAAAGATTTTTAGCAGTAACTGAAACTGTTTTGTTATCTGAAACAATTTTATTTGCGGCTTTTCGGTAAATTCCGTCAAGTTCTCTTTTAAGGTTTCTGACACCCGCTTCACGGGTATAATTCAGAATAAGACTTAAAGCAGCTGATTTTGAAATCTTAAGAGTATCTTTTGTGAGCCCATGACGTGACATGGCATCGGGTATAAGATGTTTTACTGCAATTTGCTCTTTTTCCTCGGAAGTATAGCCTGAAAGTTCAATTATTTCCATTCTGTCAAGAAGAGGTCTCGGAATATTTTCAATATTATTTGCTGTTGTTAAAAACATAACTTTTGAAAGGTCCAAAGGTACTTCAAGATAGTGGTCGCGAAAAGCAAAATTTTGTTCAGAGTCCAGAACTTCCAGAAGGGCAGAGGAGGGGTCACCATGACTGTCATGAGTAAGTTTATCTATTTCGTCAAGCAAAAATAGAGGGTTCATGCTTCCGGCTGTTTTAAGTCCTGTGGCTATCCTTCCTGGCATTGCGCCAATATACGTTTTTCTGTGGCCTCGGATTTCAGCTTCATCTCTGATGCCACCGAGGGAAATGCGGACATAGTTTCTTGAAAGTGCTTCGGCAATGCTTTTTGCAATAGATGTTTTGCCTACTCCCGGAGGACCTGCAAGACATAGAATCTGACCGCCAAGGGAACCTGAAAGTATTTTTACTGAAAGGTATTCAATTATTCTTTTCTTTACTTTCTGGAGTCCGTAATGGTCACGGTTTAGTATTCTTTCCGCACGTTTTATAGAATCTGACTCTTTTGTATAAATTCCAAAAGGCATATCCAGAACATAGTCAAGATAACCGCGTATTACACCTGCTTCAGCTGAAGATGAACCAAATTTTTCAAGTCTGTTTAATTCCTTTAATGCTTTTGTACGCATTTCATCATTCATTTTGGAATTTTCAATTTTCTCACGATATTCTTCTATTTCATTTTCGTCATTTCCAAGCTCTTTTGACAAAACCTTAACTTGTTCACGAAGATAATAATCTTTTTGATTTTTGTCAATTTGTTTTTTAACTTTACGCATAATGTCTTGCTCGGTTTCCAGAATTTCAAGCTCTGATGTCAAGATTTTCAGAAGTTTTAAGAGACGCTCGTAAGTGTTGAGTTCTTCCAAAATTTCCTGTCTGTCATCAACTTTGCGAAGATATGTTGATGCAATGCTGTCAACATATTGTGAAAGACTTTGCATATTATCAATATTTGCGAGTAAATCTGAAGAAAATTTCGGGTTATAGTGATGCATATCAAGACAGATATCGAAAATTTTACGTCTGATAGCATCAATCTCGGTTTTCGGAACACGTTTATTTTTTGAATTTATTTCGGTGCACTCACATTCGTAATGTGGGTCAAGTGAAACGAAATCGGAAATTTTTGCTCTGTATAAACCTTCAACCAAAACCCTAACTGTATCACCGGGAAGTTTTAAAAGCTGTTTGATTTTGGCAACTGTTCCAACTTTGTAAAGGTCATCCGAAGTTGGCACTTCAATGGACAAATCCTTTTGAGCAACAAGAAAAATTTCCTGACCGTTTGCCATTGCGGCTTCGAGTGCTGAAACTGATTTTTTTCTTGCAACATCAAAGTGAAGTATCATAGAAGGAAAAATCACAATACCCCTTACTGCTATTGCAGGAAGTATCTGATTTCTTAAAGTTTTAATCATATCTCTATATTACCTTTCTGTTTACATTTAAGGTCATATTTTTATGCAGAAAATACACCAAATTACATTATACTATATTTTTATATATATTTCAAGCAAAATTAAAGAATTTCCGATAAAAATATGGACAAGCATTTCTGCTTGTCCAAAATTTTAAATGTCCATTTGTTTACCAAGGAATGCGGCTGCAGTTTCGCTTGTTTTTTCTTCGATTTCCGTCATATGTTTACCATCTTCTGTGAAGATTATAACACTTCCGATAGGGTCACCTTCTGAAATAATCGGTGCGAGTGCTCCGACATAGTATTTATCATTGTCATCACATACGAAAATATCCTTACTGTTTTCTCTGCGGCGAACAAATGTTGTTTTTTCTTCCATGAGGGCTTCAACTTCGCCACCGATTTTCTTGTCAAGAAGCTCTCTTTTTGGAGCGCCTGAAATTGAAATGATTCTGTCTTTATCGGTAATACAGACGGGGTGGCCGATAGTTTTGGAAAGTGCATCGGCATAAGTTCCTGCAAAGTCCGCAAGTTCGCCTATTGGTGAATACTTTTTGAAGATTACTTCACCTTCACGGTCTGTGAAAATCTCGAGCGGGTCGCCTTCCTTGATTCTGTGGGTTCTTCTGATTTCCTTTGGGATAACAACTCTTCCCAAATCGTCAATTCTTCTTACAATTCCTGTAGCTTTCATATATTAATCTCCTTGAATTTTTTTACTCTTTTAGTATTTGTTAATTGACTAATTTTATCCAAGGAATTTAAAATTTTAAAGAATTACAAGTTCTTTCGGGAATTTTGTCAGAATTTCTGCACCGAAATCGTTTATATAGACCATATCTTCAATTCTTACTCCACCAAAGTCTTCAATGTAAATGCCTGGCTCTATCGTTACAATGTCGCCCTTTGAAAGGATACTCTGGCTTTTTGGTGAGAGGTTTGGAAGCTCATGAATTTCTATACCCACTCCGTGGCCCAGAGAGTGCCCGAAATTTTTTCCATATCCTTTGGAATTTATTACGTTTCTGGCAACACTGTCTGCATCTTTTGCCAAAACGCCGCTTTTTATAAATTTTTCTGCTGCAAGTTGTGCAGAAAGAACAGTGTTATAAATTTCTTTTTGTTTTTTGCTCGCATTTCCAATTACAAAAGTTCTTGTTATATCGCTGCAATAGCCGTTTAATATACACCCAAAGTCAATGGTTAAAAAATCACCTTTCATAATTTTTTTATTTGTTGCGGTGCCATGAGGATAAGCACTTCTAACACCAGAGGCACAAATTGTATCGAAAGATGTTTTTTCTGCACCTTCCCTTCGCATATAGCTTTCCAATATTGCAGCAACTTCTACTTCGCTCATCCCTGGAGAAATTTTTTCCAAAGTTTTAGAAAGTGCATATTCTGAAAGTTTTAATGACGCTTTAATTTTTTGTACTTCATCGGTGCTTTTTGTTCTTCTTATTTCAGTAATGCCATTTTTAAGAGGAACGAATTCATTTTGGGTTAAAGTTTCTTTCAGTAAGTTGAATGATGAAACGGAAACATCCTCATCTTCAAAGAAAATAGTTTTAACATTTTCTTTTTCTATAATAGGTTTTAAAAGATTATAGTTTGTGCATGCTCCATCAATTAATGTAAAGACTTTGCACTGTTCATTCGCCTGAAGGGTGTAACGTGAATCTGTAACAATATAAAGGCTTTCTTGTGTGATAAAAAGATATGCATCACCGCTTGTAAAACCGCTAAAATAAAATATAGTTGGGAAAGAGGTTAAAATTGCACCGTCACAACCTGATTTTTTCATTTTTTGCCGAAGGCTTTCAATTCTTCCCATAAATTACTCCCCGGAAAGTGCAAGATTCATAATTTCGTTTGAACGTTTTACAAACTCTCTGACAGAATTACTGTCAAGCGGAGACTGCATAAGTCTTGCATTATCATATATCTGCTTGCTTATAAGTTTTGCTGTTTCGTGATTTTTACATTTTGTCAAAGATTTTATAAGTTTGTTTTCGCAGTTTATTGAAAGTGTACTTTCAACAGGGAACATGTCTGCATTCATACCCATATTTCCGTAAAGACTCATCATTTCCTGCATACGTCGACTTTCTTCGCTTATAAGAAGAACTGCGGGAATATCTTCACTTTTTAAGGAAACTGCTTCAAATTTAAGTTTTTCGTCACCTATTGCATCTTTGAAGAGTGTTATGATTTCCTCGTTTTTTCCTGCCTCCTCATTTTTAATGGCGGAGGAGAGGGCAGAGTCAACTCTTTTAAATTTTACATTTTCATTTTTAGACTCTGTAAAGCTTATAAAAGGATTATCAATCATGGCAGGCAAAATTACTGCTTCAATTCCCTGAGACTTAAGCATCTCAATATATTGTGATTGTTGCATCGGGTCGGAAACATAATAAACCTCGTTTTCGTGACCCGAAAGCTTTGCTTTGTCAAGATATTCTGCGAGAGAAACATATTTATCCTCTGTTGTTTTATAAATGATTATACCTGAAACCTTATCATAAAACTTTTCTTCGCGAAGGCAACCATATTTTACAAACGGGGCAATATCATCCCAGTATTTATTATAGTTTTCACGCTCTGTGTTATAAATTGCACAAAGTTTATCTGCAACTTTTTTGGTTATGTGAGCGGAAACTTTTGCGGCATATCCATCATTTTGCAAAAAGCTTCTCGAAACATTTAAAGGCATATCAGGGCAATCTACGACACCTTTGAGAAGAAGAAGGAATTCAGGGATGATTTCTTTAACGTTATCAGCAACGAATACCTGATTGTTAAAGAGTTTAATCTGACCTTCGTTTGCCTGAAATTCATGTGAAAGTTTAGGGAAATAAAGTATTCCTTTTAGATTAAATGGATATTCAACGTTTAAATGAATATAAAAAAGAGGGTCGTTAAAATCCATAAATACTTTTTTATAAAAGGCTTTATAATCTTCGTCTGTGCATTCGGAAGGCTTGCGAAGCCAAAGTGGATTTGTATCATTTAGCGGGTTTTCGGATTCTTTTCCTTCTTCGTACAGATAAATTTCAATGGGGAAGAATCCGCAATATTTTATGAGAGTTTCGGAAAGCAGAGGCATTTGGAGAAATTCCTTGCTGTCCTCTGCAATATGCAACACGATTTCGGTTCCTCGTTCCGATTTATCGCCTTCACCAATTTCGTATTCAGTTGAGCCGTCACAGGTCCAGCAAACAGATTTTGAGTCTTCGAGATAAGATTTGGTTTTTATATCAACCTTTTCTGAAACCATGAAAGCAGAATAAAATCCAAGACCAAAATGACCAATAATTTTATTGTCTTCATTTTCATCCTGCTGATATTTTTTTGCAAATTCTTCTGCACCTGAAAATGCAACATTTGCTATATAGTTTTTAACTTCATCCTCTGTCATACCTATACCGTTATCGCTGATGGTAATCGTTTTTTCTGCAGAATTTAAAATGACGTCAATTCTGAATTTTTCGTCAGTTTTTACAGATGCTTCTCCAATAGCAGAAAGTTTTTTAAGCTTTGTTATTGCATCGCATCCGTTTGAGACAAGCTCTCTTAAAAATATATCCTTTTCGGAATAAAGCCATTTTTTAATAATTGGAAAAATATTCTCGGTATCAACCGATACATTACCTTTGTTCATTAATATCATCCTTTCAAAATTGTATCTAACATGTAAATATACTATACAATTTTAAAATTGTCAACTTTTTGTAAAAGCTTTAATATTTAGTTTACAATATTTTTAGAAGTAAATGGTAAAGTTTTATATTGCATTTTCACTTATTAGATGATATAATTAACTGTAAGTTTGTATTTATTGATATACATATACATGGTGAATTTATTATGAAAAATAATTTTTTAAAAAATATAGTATTATCGTCAATGTTTTTGGGACTTGGTGCTATTTTGCCGATGCTTACATCACAAATCAAAGAAATAGGAGACAGCCTCTTACCAATGCATATTCCCGTGCTTCTTTGCGGACTTATTTGCGGAGCAAAATATGGTTTGGCGATAGGGTTTATTCTTCCTTTTTTGCGTTCGGTTACATTTTTTATGCCTCCCCTTTATCCAAATGCAGTATGGATGGCGCTCGAAATGGCTACATACGGATTTGTGATAGGTTTTGTTTATAAAAGAATTAAAAACAAAGATACAAAAGGTATTTATTTCTGCCTGATTGCTTCTATGATTTCAGGAAGAATTGTCTGGGGGATTACAAAAGCGATTTTACTTGGGTTTTCAGGTAAAAAATTTGCATTTAGTGCATTTATATTAGGCGGATTTGTTGATGCTTTACCCGGAATATTGCTTCAACTTATTTTGGTGCCTTCGGTTATGTTGGTTTTAAAAAAGGTAAGGCTTAATTAGTCAGAACATAAGATAAACTTATAGTGGGGGAATTTAGGCAGATGAGTGAAATTTGCAATGCTTTGGAAAGGGAAAGGAAAACAAGGCAAAAGGACATAATGTCGACACTGATGTTCTTTCTTTCGCCGATTTTTACAATAATTATTCTTGAAATACTTAGAAAACCATATCTTGCCGCTTTTTTTAAGACAGGCTTTATAAGTGTTCTTTCCAAATATGCACTTACTTATTTAATTATTTTTTCAATTCAGTATGCACTTTCGAAGCTTTTTTTAAAAAGGCTTGTCAGTGTATATTTTACAAATATTGTTTTATTTATTCTTGGATTTGCCACAACTGTTATGATTATAATTACAGGAGACCCGCTTTTGCCAGCCGATATGGTTCAGGCGAAGGATGTTAAAGATATTGTTGCATTTATTGACATACCATGGAAACCTTATATGCTTGTAGCAATTGCAGCTTTAGTGTCATATTTATTTGCGTATACACATGTTGAAAGAGTGTATGCGGAAAAAAGAGAGAGAAAATATATCAGCAGAATACTTTTGGCAGTTTTAGCATATTCTCTTCTGGCAATAACTGTTTTTATGATTTCTTTAAGTCCGTGGATGAGAAAGAATGTTTATGATAAAATTAACCTCAAAATTTCAGGATACTATACAATTGCTGACTATCAGAAAAATGGAATGATTTTAACGTTTTTCACTCATATAGGAGACCTTATTGTCGAAACACCTGAGGGATACAGTATGGAAAAAATCAATGAAATCAAACAAAGGTATCCTGAAATTTCAGAGAAGTTCAAAAATACCACTCAGAATGCTTTTGAAAATGTAAATATAATTGCAATTCAAAGCGAAAGTTTGTGGGACCCTACGAAAATGAAAAACATTTCTCTCTCAGCAGACCCGCTTAAAAACATGCGAAGGCTTGGAAGACAAGGCGAGTTTGGTACATTGGTTTCCCCTGTATTCGGGTGCAACACTTGTGTACCTGAATTTGAATTTTTGACTGGTTTTTCTTCGTATTTTCTCTCTTCTGGGGCATATCCGTACAGCCAATATGTTCATAAGAAAACGCCATCGCTTCCTTCGAATTTCAAGCAAAACGGTTACAAAACCGTCGGACTTCATACATATGACAAGTATTTTTATGGAAGAAACAAGGCATATGGACTTTTGGGATTTGACAAATTTATAGGTAAAAGTGACCTTGAAAATCCCGAGATTAAGGGGACTTATATTTCTGACGATGAGGTTACAAGACAGATTATCAAAGA
The DNA here is from genome assembly GCA_045656005.1 of Clostridia bacterium. Classification (GTDB taxonomy): domain Bacteria; phylum Bacillota; class Clostridia; order UMGS1883; family UMGS1540; genus JAZNQN01. Next base: position 15,564 of record JAZOQG010000084.1, on the reverse strand, counting down.
ATTCGAAGATAAAGGAGACAATTCATTGTTCCTTTATGCGATTACTATGCAAAACCACGGTAACTACCTCAAACAAAGATATGACAAATATGATATAAGAGTAAATTCCTCTGCACTTTCAGAAAATGACTTGATGGGACTTCGTGATGGTGTGCAGGGAGTACGTGATGCAGACAAGGCACTCGGTGATTTGGCGGCTTATTTCAAAAAAGTAAATGAGCCCGTAGTTATATTGATATATGGTGATCATTTGCCATTCCTTGGGCTTAACAGCAGCACATATTATGATACGAAATTTCTTGAAAGCGAAAGTTTTTCACGAAATCCGCAGATGTACGAAACACCTTATCTTGTTTGGGCAAATTTTGATATTTCCTCATCACACCTTCCAAAAAGGATTAGCCCGGCACATCTTGGAATGGAGGCTTTAAAATTAGCAAATATTCAAAAAACTGATTGGCAACTGAGATATTTTGATTTATTTTATGAAAAATACTCAGTTTTGCAACATACTTTTGTCGCCAATGCTGCGGGAGAATATATTCATGGTGCAGAAGAAGAGGATAAAGAAGAGTACAGATTTATTCAGTATGACGTTTTAAACGGAGACAGATTTTGCCTTGGAGGGATAAATTAAATGGGCTTTTTATTAGTTGGTTTATTTATGCTGATTTTATTCGCATTTACATTTATGTTTTGCAAATTTGAAGAAAAAATGAGCAATAAATGTTTTTCTTTGATTTTTGCCGGTATAATAACACTTGGTTTTTTATTAAGGCTTCTGACAGTGTTTAAAATCCCTTGCGAACCATTCAGTGATTATAATACGATGATTGACACCGCAAAAAACTTTGCAGAAGGGGGAAGACCTTTTGTTTATGGCAGTTATTTTCAACGTTTCCCTCATATGACTTCCTATACTGTCTTTTGTGGTGCCTTAATGAAAATTTTCGGAACTGACATTTTGGTGATAAAAATCTTTTCCGTTATTTTTAAAACCTTTGCAATTTGGGTGGCAGGTCTTTTGGGAAAAGAATTTTTTGGAAGACGGGGACTTCTCACTGCGTCATTTATCTATGCGTTGTTTCCTGCTGATATTTTTTATACACCCGTTGCCGCAACAGAGAACTTTGCAATAACATTTTTATTGTTGTCGTTTTTGTTTTACATAAAAGCATTTAAAGAGGAAGACAACAAAAAGGTTTTGGTGTATTCTTTTGTTTCGGGATTGGTTTTATCACTCGGTTGCCTTTTGAGAGGTGTTGCGCCATTTTATTTTGCAGCGTATTTTGCTGGAATTTTACTGCTTTTTGGAAGAATAAGAAAAAAACTTTTGTCATTTGGTGCAATAATTGTTTCTTTTTTAATTATCTTTCAGGCAGCAAATCTATTTTTGTTTTATAGCGGTATCACTGATTATAAATTAAGTGACAAAGGTGAACCTTATACAGTTTACATGCTTGTTGGATTTAATTTTGATACAAATGGAATGTACAGTGCCGAGGACCACAGTGTATATCTTGATTCAGGCGAAAATCCCGAAAAAGCTTCCTCTGTTGCAGTAGATAAACTGGTAGAGCGCGTTAAAAATAACAAAGAAAAAATAATACCTCTGTTTCTTAAAAAAACTGATATAATCTGGAGTGACGGTTCATTTAACGGTGTTTACTGGAGTATGGTTGAAAATGGAACAGGAAATGTTAACCCATTTTCAGGGAAGGCACAGATTGTTTGCAACTCATTTTATTATACACTTTTAATTATGACAGCGCTTGTTTTGGTTTTTTATAAGAACAGACGGATTTCATTTTTGCATTTATTGCTTATTTTGGCATTTGAGGGCGGACTTATGCTTATGGAAATTCAGCCGAGATACACGTTTTCGTGTGCATATATATTAGTTTTGATGTCAGCAATCGGGTTTTGCATGGTGTATGATTTTCTAATGCAGAAAATTTTTGTTAAGAGGTGATTTTTTGAAAAAATATTTAAAACTTGCAAGAGTACATCACTATATTAAAAACATTTTTATATTTTTTCCGCTATTTTTCTCGCATAATTTTTTAAATGCCTGTATGTTTTTTAAATGTTTTATAGGTTTTTTGTCATTCTCTTTTTTAACATCGGCAGTGTACATAATAAATGACATTTGCGACATCGAAAAAGACAGAATGCATCCGAAGAAAAAAATGCGTCCCATTGCAAGTGGAGAGGTTTCTGTTAAAGGAGCAGTTTTATTTTTAGTTTTTATTTTGCTTTTGTCATTTGCTTTATGCATTTGGTGTTGTTGGGAGAATTTATTTGGATTTGTTTTTCCGCTTATGTATCTTGTATTTAATGTTTTTTATAGTTTAGGTGGTAAAAACATTCCAATTGTTGACATTGCTGTTTTAGCATCAGGCTTTCTCTTAAGACTTTTGTACGGTTCTTCGGTTTCAGGAATCGAGATTTCGGGTTGGCTATATCTTACTGTGCTAGCGCTTTCTTTCTATCTGGGTCTTGGCAAACGAAGAAACGAACTTAAACTAGGAGGGGATACAAGGGCAGTATTAAAGTATTATACCTATGAGTTTCTTGACAAAATGATGTATATGTTTATGGCAATTGCAATCGTTTTTTATTCACTGTGGAGCAATGCTCAAGGTTATTCGGATAAGGTTATCTGGACGGTCCCTGTTGTAATGCTTATATGCATGAGATACTCTTTAATAGTTGAGGGTGAGTCTTACGGAGACCCTGTTGACGTAATTTTAAGTGATAAAATAATTTTGGCGCTTGTAGGAATTTACGCAGTTATGATGTTTGGATTTATGTATTTTGCTTGAGGTGTGATTTATGAACGTATATGACTTTGATGAAACAATATATTCAGGAGACAGTACCCGCGATTTTTACTTTTATTCAATAAAAAAACATCCTTTGCTTTTGCGTTTTCTGCCAAAGCAGGGATGGGCTTTTTTGAAATATATGTTTGGAATAATAAATAAAACAAAATTTAAGGAACAGTTTTACATTTTTTTAAGTGGAATAGAAGATATTGACAATGAAGTTTCATGTTTTTGGGATAAAAATATCGCAAAAATCAAAAGTTGGTATCTTGATGTAAAACGTGATGACGATGTTATTATTTCCGCTTCACCTGAATTTTTGCTTCGTCCTGTTTCGGAAAAATTATCTTTTACCTTAATGGCATCAAGGGTTGACAGAAAAAGTGGCTTGACAGATGGAAAGAACTGCTATGGAGAAGAAAAGGTAAAAAGGTTTTATGAGGTGTATGAGGATGGAAAAATCGAAAAGTTTTATTCTGATTCTCTTTCCGACACACCACTTGCCGAAATTTCTGAAAAAGCATATATCGTTAAAGAAAATGAACTTGTTCCCTGGGAAGATTTTAGTCCCGGTTTTATAAAAAAACTTATTAAAATGTTTATAGCCAAGGATTTTCTTGCTTTTTTAGTAGTTGGATGCATTAATACTTTTAACGGTGTTTTGTTTTCAATGCTTTATTCAGCACTTTTTGAAAACATAAACATTTCATTTACTCTTGGCTATGCCACATCGCTTTTTATTTCATTTTTGTTAAATAGCTTTTTTGTGTTTCATGAAAAGCCAGGTTTTGTAAAGTTTATTAAGTTTACAATATCTTACATACCAAATTTTCTTGTGCAAAGTGCATGCGTGATTTTGTTTGGCAATATATTAAAGCTGCACAAGCTGTTCGTTTATACAATTTCTGCAATAATTGGCGTGCCGGTAACATTTCTGCTTTTAAAACTTTTTGCCTTTAAAAAGAAAAATTAACCTTTATCTGGAAAACATTGGAGTTGACAAATAGCGTTCGCCCGTATCAGGGAGAAGTGCTACAATTGTCTTTCCGTGGTTTTCCTCTTTTTTTGCCATCTCTCCTGCGGCAAAAACAGCGGCACCTGATGTAATTCCTACTAAAATACCTTCATTTTCTGCTAAAAACCTTCCTGTTTTATATGCATCTTCTTCAGTTACTCTAATAATTTCATCATAAATATCCGTATCAAGGTTTTTTGGGATAAATCCTGCGCCAATTCCCTGAAGACCATGTGCTCCGCTTTTTCCGCATGAAAGAACCGGGGAAGATGCAGGTTCCACAGCGATAATTTTTATATCTTTGTTTTTAGATTTCAAGTATTTTCCAACACCGCTTATACTTCCGCCTGTACCGACACCGGCAATAAACATATCAACGTTTCCGTCTGTGTCCTCCCAAATTTCAGGGCCGGTTGTCTCAAAGTGCGACATGGGATTGGAAGGATTATCAAATTGTGAAGGGAGAAAACTGTTTTCGATGCTTTCTGAAAGCTGATGCGCTTTATTAATCGCTCCGCTCATGCCTTCACATCCGGGAGTTAAAACAATTTCAGCTCCATACGCTTTTAAAAGATTCCTTCTTTCAACGCTCATAGTATCAGGCATCGTTAAAATAACTTTATATCCTTTTGATGCAGCAATTGATGCAAGACCTATCCCTGTGTTTCCACTTGTAGGCTCAATGATTGTTGCACCATTTTTTAGCACACCGCATTTTTCTGCGTCGACAATCATTTTTGCTGCCACTCTGTCTTTTGCACTTCCTGCAGGGTTGAAATATTCAAGTTTAGCAATAATTTTTGCATTTGAAGTAATTGATTTTTCGTAATTTCTAAGATTTAAAAGCGGGGTGTTTCCTATAAGTTCTGAAATTTCATTATATATTCTCATAAAATCTCCTTAAATGTTTCTGGATTTCTATAAGAATATTAACACAATTAAATACAAATTTCAAGTACAAATAATGGGAAAATATTAATTTTAGTTAACGGTGTAATTTTCGGGAGATTTTATTGACAAAAGGGTGATTATATCGTATAATTTTTAAGAAAGTGGTGTTTGATATGAACAATAATTGTTTTGATTTAAAAAGTCTTACTGATAGTGAACTTCTTGATATAATCAAGGACAAAGACAATAGTTATTTGCTTCAGCAATCTGCCGACGAAATAAGAAGAGAGCATTATGGTAATAAAGTTTATATAAGAGGGCTTATTGAGTTTACAAATTATTGCAAGAACAACTGTTTCTATTGCGGTCTTCGGCGAGACAATAAAAATGTTGACAGATACAGACTAAACAAAGATGATATTCTGGCTTGTTGCAAGCAAGGGTACAAATCCGGTTTTCGCACATTTGTTTTACAAGGCGGGGAAGACCCTTATTTCAGTGACAAAAAATTGTGCGATATTGTATTTTCAATTAAGACACTATTTCCTGAGTGTGCGGTAACACTTTCTGTTGGCGAAAAAGATAAGAAAAGTTATAAAGCATACAGAGATGCCGGTGCAGACAGATATCTTCTCAGGCATGAAACTGCCTGTAGTGAGCATTATGAAAAACTCCATCCAGCTGAAATGAAATTAAAAAACAGAATAAGGTGTCTTTACAATTTAAAGGATTTGGGCTTTCAGGTTGGGGCAGGATTTATGGTAGGTTCTCCTTTTCAAACACTTGAAAACGTGGTTGAAGATATAAGATTTATGCAAAAACTTCAGCCTGATATGATTGGAATAGGTCCTTATCTAACTCAAAAAGATACACCTTTTTCTGCGTTTGGAAACGGATGTTTAGAGCTTACCATTAAAATTTTGTCAATTGTCAGAATTTTATTTCCAAAGATTTTGTTACCCGCAACAACGGCATTGGCAACTTTGTCGGAAAACGGCAGAGAAAAAGCGCTTTGTGCAGGGGCTAATGTATTGATGCCAAATCTTTCTCCGGCAAATGAAAGAAAAAAATATGCTATTTATGACAACAAACTTTCAATTGGCGGTGAGTCTGCGGAAAAACTTCAGGAACTTAAAAAGGCTGTTTCCGATATTGGTTATGAAATTGTGTGTGACCGCGGTGATGCAAAAACCATCTATTAGGAGAAACTTATTATGCTAATATATATGAGAAGACCGTAATAGTTTTGATTTAAAGAAATGAGCTGTGACAATAATGTCACAGCTCGTAATTTTTAAATTGCAGGTACAGGGGTTGGTCTCTCTGTATCCCAGACATCAGAAACATTAAATAAATCTTCGAGCATCTGGGGATGGTGATACATTCTGTAACCATCAAGATTTCGCCGTCCCTGTCTTAAATAATCTGTGCCGATTTGTACCCAGTATTGATTTGCGTCCACGTTACAGAAATAATCAAAGCCAAGACCTTTCAGGTAATTAAATTTTGCATTTTCGCTGGTATACGCTTCAATTCCTGCAATGTCAACACCATTAGCGTAAATTAAAATATCGGTATCACCAAGTATTGGTTCAACTTCTTTTTCCCATTTATCGGCATCTGTTACAAGTTTTTCATAAGTAATATCGCCATAGCGTTGGTGTCCCCAGCTGTGGCTTGCAAATTCATAACCTATTTCACGAAGCCTATCGGCAACTTTTTTTGCTTTTTCAGCATCATCCGGATTGTATCCTTCACCGCTTGGACAGGTTCTGTAACCCAAAACACCATCATATCCTGTGATAGCAAGAACAGCTCTTGCGCCTTTATATGAAAAATCAGGATGTTTCTTTAAAAAGTCTTCGAGGAGTGGAACCATATCAAAACTTCCTGTGGTTACAGTGCCGTCAGGATTTACATATTCGCATGTTGGATTTCCGTTTTCATCTATAATCATCCTTGTTGCAAATCCGTCTGATGTCATATAACCATAGTATGACACATCATCCTGGCTCATAACAAATGCTTTTTTTCCGGGCGGGAGAAGAATCTCCTTTTTGGTCATAACTCGGTTGCCGTTCCCGTCATCGGTAATCTCTGCAATGTCGTGAAGTCTCACAAGCACAAAACCGCGATTATACATTTCTTCCATCATTTTATTGAATTCACTGATTGTTGTCATGTATTGATTATAGCCGTCCTGCTTATAATCGCCATCAAATGCCAGGGAATTATCGGTAATCATAGTGTGGAAAAAAACATGAGTTATTTCATTTGCATTATATGGAACTAATTCTGATTTTTTCGAAGTATATCCATCAACAGCAGCCTTTAATTTTTCGTTTTCGGAATAGTCCGGATTGTATTCTTTGATTTTGGCTATTGCAGAATCATAGTCATATCCTGCTGCCAAAAAATCTGCTTCTGCAATCACAGTTTCTATTTCTTGACCTTTATCAACTAAAACGGATGTGAAAAAACCGCCAATTGCTTTTACAGCGGAGATAATTCCGTACGTTACCAATGATAAGATCAGTATAAAAACCAAAATAATCGAACTGGCTAAAATAAGTGTTCTTTGTTTTCTTTTCCTTCTGCGTAATTTACGTTCGTCAGACAACGGTTGTCTTTTGTTAGCTTCCATTTAAACCCTGCTTTCATATAAATTTTTGTATCCTGAATCTTCTTTTAAATCAGTACTGTTATATGCTGATACTGCTAAAAAATCACATCTCTCATTTTCGGGATGCCCCGCATGACCTTTAACCCACTTATAGGTGACATTATGTTTTTCTATTTCCAAAAGGAGAGGTTCCCATAAATCGACATTTAATGCTTTGTCGCGTTTGGTTCTCATCCATGAGTTTTCGCGCCACTTTTTTGCCCAACCTTGCACAAGAGCATCTATTACATATTTTGAATCACTGCACAAAACAACATCACAAGGCTTTTTAAGGCATTTAAATGCTTCCAAAACACCAAGGATTTCCATACGATTGTTTGTAGTTAGATAAAATCCCTGTGAAATCTCCTTGCGATGCTCACCATATATCAATACGGCTCCATAGCCACCTTTGCCGGGGTTTCCGCTACAGGCACCGTCGGTATAAATCTGAACTTCCATAGGTATAGTAACCTTTCTGTATTTTAAGATTATTATAACATCACAAGAAACAAATATCAATAGTTTCCGCTAAAATTTTACAAGAAAAAAGTAAAAACTATTTTTGATATAATGCAAAGAAAAATTCCGAAAAATGTTGGTAAAATTGCAGAAATCGCGGTCCATTTAAAACTTCCGGTTTCTTTTTTTATTGTAATAAGCGTTGTTGAGCATGGCCAATGAAAGATAGAGAACAATATAAAATTTAACGCAGTAAGTACGGTCCACCCGTTTGAAACAAGTAAATTATACATTTCAGTAAGCGAGGTTATAGGGGATAGCACACCCTGAGATGTGTATGACATAACTGCTATCGGTAAAACAATTTCATTTGCAGGAAGTCCTAAAATAAATGCGGTTAATATAACACCATCAAGTCCCATCATTTTACCAAGTGGTTCAAAATATAATGTTATATATTTTAGGATTGTTAAATCTCCTAATCTAATATTTGCCAAAACCCACAAAAAAATACCTGCAGGTGCTGCAACAAGCGCAGACCTTTTTAATACAAACCATGTTCTGTCAAAAATTGAACGAACAATAACACTGCCGATTTGCGGTTTCCTGTATGGAGGTAGTTCAAGTGTAAAAGAAGATGGTGTTCCTTTTAAAAGTGTTTTTGACAAGATTTTTGTTGCTGCAAATGTCATCACGACACTTAAAAAAATAAAACCTGTAAGTATAATTGCTGAAAGTGGTACTGAAAAAAAACCTGCAGATACACTTGCTAAAAATATTGTAATAAGCGATATAAGAGCAGGAAAACGACCGTTACACGGAACAAAAGAATTTGTGATTATTGCAAGTAAACGTTCTCTTGGCGAAGTAATTATTCTGCAACCAATTACTCCTGCAGCATTGCATCCAAAACCCATGCACATAGTGAGCGCTTGCTTCCCGCATGCACAACACTTTTTAAAACTGTTGTCAAGACAGTATGCAATTCTCGGAAGATACCCTGAGTCTTCGAGCAAAGTGAAAATCGGAAAAAAAATTGCCATAGGAGGTAGCATTACGGAAACCACCCAGGATAGGGTTCTGTACATACCATGAATTAAAATTCCGGAAAGCCAGTCGGGTGCATGCAAAAACACAAATGCTTTTTCGAGTAAAACCTGTATTTTAAAAAGAAACGTCGAAAGTGCGGTAGAAGGGTAATTTGCGCCCCAAATGGTTATATAAAATACAAGTGACAAAAGCAGCAGCATAATAGGGTATCCAAATTTTCTGCTACACAAAACTTTATCTGTTTTTCTATCACGTTCGCAATATTTTTTTTCATCATAACTTATTGATTTTTCAGCAATTTCTTCAGCAGTTAACAAGATTTGTTTTGTAACTGTATCGTTTACAGATTCATATGTAATTTCGTGGTTTTTGAGAATAAGTTCGGTTTTCAAAATTGCTTCAGCCAAAAGATTTTGTTCGTCTGCGGTTTCAAGACTATTTTTGAGTTCCTTCAAAAGTGAACTGTTATTTTCAAGAAGTTTTAATGAAATCCACCGTTTGGGATGTTTTGTGCAAAGCTTATCGGGAAGTATATTTGAAATTTCTTTTATCAGAGTTTCTATTTCTGCAGGATAAGATATTATAGTTTCAATCGAATTATCAGAAATATTTTCAATAGCCTTCATCAATGGTATAAGGCTTTTTTTATCTTTTGCAGTTGTGGGAATTACGGGGATTTTAAGCATGCCTGACAAAGCCTTTACGTTGATTTTTATACGCTTTCTGTCAGCTTCATCCATAAGATTTAAGCATATTACTGCTCGTTTGCCAGCCTCGAGAATTTGAAGCGCAAGATTTAAATTACGCTGAAGACATGTTGCATCACAAACAATTATAACTGCATCATTTTTACCAAAGCAAATAAAATTTCTTGCCACTTCTTCGTCTATAGACTGTGCCATTAGTGAATAAGTTCCCGGAGTATCAACAAGAAGGTATGAATTTTTGCCAAAGCTAAAAACACCTTCAGCACTTGAAACTGTTTTACCCGGCCAGTTTCCGGTGTGTTGCTTAAGGCCTGTCAAAGAATTAAAGACGGTACTTTTTCCAACATTCGGATTTCCTGCGAGTGCAAGTGTTTTGTTGTATTCAAAACTGCTTTTAGTTTTTTTGAAATTCATATTTAAAATCCCCATATTCCCTCCAAATCACGAGATTAATATTTTTTTACTGTCCTCAAGGCGAATGGCTATTACGGCACCTCGGATGTTATATGCTTTTGGGTTACCTGATGGACTTTCGCTTATACATTCAACATAAGTTCCAGAACAAAGTCCCAGGTCAAGAAGTCTCCGTCTCATACTTCCGTTTAAAAGTATTTTCGTAACATGCGCACTTTCGCCGGGAAAGAGCTGATTTAAAGTGTTCATTACTATCACCTTTTTGTAACATGGCGGACTATGCCGCTAAAATATATTATTCGTGTTGATAACACTTTGTTACAAAAAAGAAGATGCAAATGCATCTTCATCTTTGCTTTTATTGAATTATTACAGATTTTTTCGAAAAGTTTGTTTTTACGGCTTCGGGCACTTCGGTGTCGGTAACAATATAATCAGCAACATCAAGGTCTGAAATTTTAGTGAATGCTCTTCGATTGAATTTTGAAAAATCCGCAGCAACTATATTAAGATTTGATTGCTGTAGCATTATTCTGTCAATTTCAGCCTCTTTGTCATAATAAGTTGAAAAGCCATGCTGAAGGTCTATCCCGTCTACCGAAAGTATCAGCTTGTCTGCGTGATATCCACGAAGCTGTCTGTTTGCATCGTCACCGAAAGTAAATTGGTACTTTTGATTTATAAGGCCTCCCAGAAGAATTATATTAAAATTAGGGTTTGATGCCGCTTCAAGAGCAATGGAAATTGAATTTGTAACGATACTTAAATTGAGATTTTGAGGAAGAGCACGAAAAACCATGAGGGTTGTTGTGCCTGAGTTTAGCATTATTGTGTCATTATCTTCAACCATTTGGGAAATTTTAGTGGCAATAATGCTCTTTTGCTCGTGATTAGTTGTAAGTCTTTGATTTAAATTCATGCTATAATAGGGTTTGTAAGTGCTTACTGCACCGCCATGTACTCGAGACAAAAGTCCTTTATATTCCATGTCAGCCAAATCATTTCTGATTGTTACTTCAGATATGTCGAAATATCGGCTCAGGGCAATCACACGAACACTACCTTCTTTATTTAAAATTTCAAGTATTTTTTTTCTTCTTTCATCAGCGGTCATAGAAAAACTCCTAAATATTTTTTGTTAATAATTATATAACATGGAAGTTATTTTGTCAAACCATAAAAAAGCGTTGACTTTTATTTTAGAATAATGTATAATTTCTTGTCGAAGGAGAGGTTTTTTGTGCAGATTGTAATTAGATTTTTCGGAATAGTAGGGTTAATTCTTTGTGTAATCCCTTTCCAGTTTAAAAAACATAAACATATTGTTTTGTGTAAGATGTTCTCAGAACTTTCGTTTGCATTTCAATATATATTGATGGGCGCATATACAGGTGCTCTTGTTGACCTGATTTCCGGTTTTCGTAATTTTCTTTTTTGTAAGTTTGTTGAAAAAGGACGATCAACCGTTCCCGTGATAATTGTTTTTTCTATTATGGTTATAACAATAGGTGTATTTACGTGGAGCGGCATTTTGAGTATTTTTCCTGTTCTGGCAAAGGTTCTGACAACTGTTTCGTACGGAATGAAAAACGAAAAAACTTTGAGAATTATTACATTGCCTTCTTGTGTTTTTTGGATTATTTATAATTTTTCTGTTGGAGGATGGGAAGCACTTATAGGTGATTTTCTTGCATTTTGTTCTATAGTAATTGCCATTTATAAATTTGATATTAAAAAGTCCTGAACAGGACTTTTTTGTTTTTCTTTCACATAACAAAAAAACAAAACAAAATCGAAATAAACCTATTGACTTTTTTTTTCGATAGATGTATAATTATTTTGGTACACATTTAAGAGAATGTTTACGTAAAAGGAGAAATTATTATGAGTGAATTGTTAATCGGTTGGTCTGAAATAAGTTTAACACCTGACAAAAAAATTTCGCTTGCAGGTCAGTTTGCTGAAAGAATTTCAGAATATGTTGAAAAACCTATTACTGCAACTGCCATGGCAGTTTCTTCGGATGACGAACAAATGATTATGGTAAGCTGTGACCTTGTTTCAACAAATGCAAATCTCATTGATGATATTAGAGAGAAACTTGCAGACAACAATGTAGGAATTGACCCTGAAAAGGTTATTTTAAGTGCAATTCACACTCACACAGGTCCTGCATATACGAGAACAAGAAGAACAACTGCGACAGGTTCTGCCCGTTTGCTTTTGGAAAGTTTGCTTCCTTCGGATAAAAAATATGTTGAAAAGCAGAATGTTTCAGATAATCCTGATATTATAGCCGGAGACGAAATGTTTGAGTTCCTTTCCGACAGAATATATAAAGTTATATTAGACGCATGGGAGAAAAGAGAAGAAAGTTCATTTTCAAATGCATTTGGAAGAGCACCCGTTGGAATGTGCAGAAGAGCGTCATACACAGACGGAAGTGCACAGATGTGGGGCGAAACCAATCAGGCAGTATTTACGTCAGTTGAAGGTGGAAGCGACACGGGTATCGAGCTTTTATATGTGTTTAATAAAGCAGAAAAACTCTCAGGTATCGTTGCAAATCTTGCATGTCCCGCACAGTGCGTTCAGCTCAGACTTTTCGTTTCTCCTGATTTCTGGGGTGAAGTTAAGGTTTTACTCCGTGAGAAATTCGGCGGGGATATTTTCCTTCTTGCACAATGCAGCGCGGCAGGTGACCAGTGTCCGGTTGATATTGTTCGCTGGGTTGAGCCTGAAAGCGATGTAAATGACCCTAATATTGACAGAAAATATCCTGTAAAAAGAAAAGCTGACCCATCAATGTTTGATATTAAGGGCATGAAGCTTACAGGAAGAAGAATAGCAAGAGAAATCATTTCGGTTTATGAAGATGGGCTTGACACACCTCAAAGAGACGTTGAGTTTGAACATCAGGTACATATAATGAAACTGCCAATAAGAAAGGCGACACTTTCAGATGCCTTGTCGGCAGAAAAAGCTATAAAAGAATATTTGCGTGACAAAGTTGGCGATGTTGACTATAATGATGCAGCTCACCTTCAGGTACATCTTGGCATTTTGCAGAGAATGGAGCTTCAAAATGTTCAGAACACTCTTGATACCGAAGTACATGTTGTAAAACTTGGTTCTGTTGCAATGGCTACAAACCCTTTTGAACTTTTCCTTGACTATGGAAATCAGATAAAGGCGAGAAGTCATGCAGAGCAAACATTTTTAGTTCAGCTTGCATGTGGATCAGAAGGTTATCTCCCTACAAAAAAAGCTGAAGAAGGCGGACATTACAGTGCCTTTATCTCAAGCGGACTTGTAGGTCATGAAGGCGGAGATTTGCTCGTACGAAACACACTCGAAGAAATTAACAAAATGTTTTAAGAAAAGAGATGACTTTGTTTGCGACTTTTCAGACTTGAAAGTGGTGCACGGTTTTCCAATAAATTTATAGTATTGTTTTTGCTTCCTGTGCTTTTTGAACAACTTATGGTTGCGGGACTTGGAATTGCAGACACGTTTATGGTCTCTTTTCTTGGGGAAACTGCTGTTGCAGGTGTTGCGCTTGTAAGCAGAATTGATAATTTTGCAAAACAGTTTTTTGTTGCACTTGCACAAGGCGGAAGTGTTGTTCTTTCGCAGTATATTGGTGCAAAAGAGCCATTAAAATCCCGTGTTTCTTTAAAAAACAACATAAACATTGTTGTGACTATCGGACTTTCAATTATGCTTTTGATGGTGCTGTTTAAAGACCAGATTTTAAACTTATTCTTTGGCGGAGCAGAGAAAGATGTTTTGGCAATCAGCAGTACATATTTTACTGTGACAGCATTTTCATATCCGTTTGTAGCACTTTATTATGCATGTAGTGCATCATTTCGTGCGATGGGCGAGAGCAAGGTACCATTTATTGCTTCCGTCGTAATGATGTGCATAAATCTAATTTTAAAATACATTTTTATTTTCAAGTTGGATTTAGGTGTAACAGGAGCCGCTCTTTCTACATTTATTGCTATGGCACTTGTTGGTTTCTGGCTTTTGTTTATGCTTAAAAACCGTCAAAACAAAGTTTTTATAGATAAGATATTAAAGCTTGATTTTAATAAAAAAATTGCAGGGCAGATTCTTTCTGTATCAGTTCCTAATGGAATTGAGCAAGGAATGTTTCAGCTGGGAGCACTCTTGATTGCAGGACTTGTTTCAGGTCTTGGAACAGCAGCTATTGCCGCCGATTCAATTGCAAGAAGTGTTTCGCCACTACTTCACTCAATGGGTGCATCTTTCAATGCGGTTATGATGACAGTTGTGGGTCAATGCATGGGTGCCGGAAAAAGTGAAGAGGCAGGTTTTTATACCAATCATATATTAAAACTTGACTATTTATTCACATTCATTAACGCAATACTGTTTTTATTCATATTGAAACCAACAATTTCTGCTTTTAACGTTTCGATAGAAGCGCACATGTTTGCGTTTCAGATAATGCTCTTATATGCAGTTGGCTCGATTTCTGTATATCCGTTAAGTTTTGCATTGGCATCTGCACTTCGAGGAGCTGGCGATACAAAGTACGTTATGCTGATATCAACGTCTTCCATGTTCCTGTTCAGAATTGGTGCAGCGTACATATTTGTACATATGTTCCATCTTGGAGTTTTAGGTACATGGGTTGCAATGGTTTTAGACTGGGTGATAAGAACAATAATTTTTGTATTTAGGTTTGCCAAAGGCAAATGGAAACTAAATAAAGTAATATAAAGGAGGGTACTTATGTACAAAGGAATTGACATTAAACCGCCATTTTTTGAAATAGGCCCAAAGGCTTATCTTTATGGTGAAGAAATGCTTAAGCTTGCAAAGGTGATTGATAAAGTTGCTCTTAAGTACGATTTGGATGTTATTGTTACACCGCAATACACCGACATTAAATTACTTGCTGACAACACTGAAAGAATTTTGGTGTTTGCACAGCATATGGATCCGCTTCCTGTGGGAAGAGGTCTCGGAAGCGTGCTTCCTGAAGCAGTAAAAGCAGCAGGTGCAGTAGGCGTAATGCTTAATCACGCAGAAAAACCAATTTCAATGGAAACTGTTGCAGAAACAATTAAAAGAGCTGACGAAGTTGGTCTTGCTACAATTGTTTGTGCTGACACACTTGAAGATGTTAAAACAATCGCAAAAATGGGTCCAAACCTCATTGTTGCAGAGCCTACCGAACTTATCGGAACAGGTCAGACAAGTGATGCAAACTACGTTGTTGACACTATAAAAGCTGTTGAAGAAATTAATCCTGACATCATGGTACTTCAGGGCGCAGGTATTTCAAACGGTCAGGATGTTTATAACACTATTAAGCTTGGTGCTCAGGCAACAGGCTCAACAAGCGGCATAATTAAAGCTGCTGACCCTTATGCTATGGTTGAAGAAATGCTCTATAACCTCAGGAAAGCATGGGATGAAATGAATAAATAAGAGGTGTTATAATGAAAAGCGAAGCTTTAAAAGCTGCTAAAGATGCGTACAAAATCGAGGCTGATTGCA
>JAZOQG010000083.1:0-60158 GCA_045656005.1 Clostridia bacterium | reverse complement strand
TATACCATCTCTTGCATAAAGACGCTGCCCCTGAATATAGCGATTGATACCGGGAAGCTGGGAAATCATTCTGACATATGCCGCCATGAAAACATGTATTGTGCCGAGATGCGGCATGTTCGCTTTCTGCTCTCTTATAAGACTTTCGCACTTCTCTATGTCAACTGTTGCACTGAATATGTTTGATGCGCCTATTCGGTTTGGCATAATAAAAGGAGAAACACTATCCATTGGAATAGAGCTTTTTATCCTTCTGCCAGTCTTACATCTCATATATACACCTCACTTCTATGCAATTTTATCACATTTTCCGACAAATTACAAGGATTATTTTTGGGTGGTTATTATGCGTTTAAATTGACTATCTGATTGTTTTGTGGTATGATTATTTTAGTTAAAGTTGTTTTTGGGAGGTAATCAGCATGAAAAGACGTAGCGGTGTACTTTTTCATGTGTCTTCTCTTTGGGGCGATTACTCGGTGGGAAGTGCAGGAAAAGCGGCTTATGAATGGATAGATTTTTTAAAGGAATGTGGGTTTTCCATATGGCAGACCCTTCCGTTTTGTTTGCCTGATATGTGTAATTCTCCATATAAATCTTTTAGTGCATTCAGTTTAAATCCTTACTTTATTGATTTGGAGCTTCTTTATAAGGAAGGGATTATTCTCAAAGAAGAATTAGAAAAGTCAAAGCAAAATACTCCTTACAGTTGTGAATTTGACAGGCTAAAAAAAGAAAGACTTCCTCTGCTTTCAAAAGCGGCGGAAAGGTTTAATGACTGGGAAAAGGCGGAAGAGTTTTTTTATGAGTTTCCGCAGGTTTTAAATTTTTGCCGATTTATGGCACTTAAAGCGGCAAATGGTGATAAGGTATGGAACGAGTGGGACAAAAGCGAAATTGACAAGGATTTATTTAAAACATGGAAATTTTGTCAGTACACTATATATAAGCAATGGATGGCGGTTAAGGATTATGCAAACAAAAATGGGATAGAAATAATCGGAGATATTCCCATATATGTTGACTTTGACAGTAGTGATGTATGGTCAAATTCAGAGTATTTTCAGCTGGATAAAAATGGAAATGCTGAGGCGGTGGCGGCAGTTCCGCCTGATTATTTCTGTCCTGACGGTCAGCTTTGGGGAAATCCCCTTTACAGATGGGACAAAATGAAAGAGGACGGATATTCATGGTGGATTGAGCGCATGAGACTGATGCTCCGCCTTTTTGACGGAGTGAGAATTGACCATTTTAGGGCATTTCAGTCTTACTACAGTGTTAAAGCGGGAGAGAAAACGGCGAGAGAAGGCGAGTGGAAGAAGGGACCGGGAATTGATTTTATAAATACTATAAAAGATGTATGCGGAGACAGGCTTATTATTGCGGAGGATTTAGGAGATATAGATGATGATGTAAGAGCACTGGTTGACAAGAGTGGACTTCCCGGCATGCGAGTTTTACAGTTTGGTTTCCTCGGAGACGGAAATTCTCCTCATCTTCCGCATAACTACAAAAATTTATCTGTCGCATATACGGGAACTCATGACAATAACACATTACTCGGATATGTGTGGGAACTTGATGATGGGCAAAGGAAAAATCTGTTTGATTACTGTGGATATCAGGGCGGAGACATTGACGGATGTTATGAAAGTATTTTCAGAATGATGTTTCAAAGCAGTGCCGGACTATTAATAATGCCCCTGCAGGATTTACTTTTATATGGCAGTGATACAAGAATAAATACTCCCGGAAAAGCAGAGGGCAATTGGAGTTTCAGGATTACAAAGAAGCAGCTTGAGGGAATTGATAAACAAAAGTTTTTTAGATTTAATTCCATTTATGGAAGGTTATAACAAAAAAATATAATAGAAAAGTTATTATACAAAAAATCCATTATTTTTTATGTACAAATATTGATAATATTTGGTTTAAAAAGAAATAATAAACAACGCGGATAAAAATATTTAATTTGCAAAAATCGTATATCATTTTATATATAACGATATACAAATTTTATATTACACAAATATATAGTGATGTGTTACAATATATTTTGTAGATTTGCGGTTAACGTTTATATAATAGAAGGGAGAACGTTTATGTACAAAATTGTGCGTAAAAGGGTGTTAAACCCCACAGTTACTCAAATGGAGATAGAAGCACCATTGGTTGCGGCAAAAGCAAAACCAGGTCAGTTTATTATTTTGCGTGTTGACAGCGAAGGTGAGAGAATTCCTCTTACTGTTGCAGGAACCAATACTGCGGAAGGTACAGTTAAAATTATTTTCCAGATAGTAGGAGCTACAACAGGAAAGCTTAACATGAAAAATGAAGGCGAATATATTGAAGACTTCGCAGGACCGCTTGGCAGAGCAACACACACGGAAGGCATCAAAAAGGTTTGTATAGTTGGCGGCGGTGTTGGCTGTGCCATTGCTATGCCCGTTGCAGAAGAATTTCACCGTCTTGGTGCTCATGTTACAAGCATTATAGGTTTCAGGGATAAAAATCTTGTTATACTTGAAGATGAATTTAAGGCTTGTTCAGATAATTGTATATTAATGACAGACGACGGTTCTTATGGCAGAGAGGGTAACGTTACAATTCCGCTTAAGGAAATGCTTGAGGCAGGAGAAAAATTTGATGTGATTATCACAATCGGTCCTCTCATTATGATGAAGTTTGTAACACTTACTGCTAAACCATTCGGTATCCCTGCGGTTGCATCCATGAACCCTATTATGATAGACGGAACTGGTATGTGCGGCGGATGCAGACTTACTTTAAATCAGGACGGCAAAAAAGTTACAAAATTTGCATGCGTTGACGGGCCTGAATTTAATGCTTATGAAATAGATTTTGATGAGGCGATGTCAAGAGGCAGAATGTACTCTGATTTTGAGCGCCACGCATACGAAGAAACTTGCAATCTCTTTAAAAAGGCTGAAGGAGGAAATTAATATGGCGATAAATCCTAAAAAATGCGAAATGCCCACACAGGCACCTGATGTCAGAAGCAGAAATTTCAGCGAGGTTGCGCTCGGTTATACGCAGGAAATGGCAGTTGGTGAAGCGGAAAGATGCCTCAATTGCAAAAATCAACCATGCGTTGCGGGTTGCCCTGTAAATATTGATATTCCTGACTTTATTACTCATATTAAAAACGGAGATTTTGAAGGGGCTTATCAGTCAATTTCAAAGTCCTCTTCACTTCCCGCGGTTTGCGGAAGAGTTTGTCCGCAGGAAACACAGTGCGAAAGCAAATGTACTTTAGGCATAAAATTTGAGCCTGTCGGAATCGGCAGACTTGAACGTTTTGTAGCTGACTGGCACAACGAAAATTCAAAAGAAGCTCCCGAAAGACCAAAATCAAACGGTCATAGAGTTGCAGTTGTAGGAAGCGGTCCTTCAGGTCTTACATGCGCCGGAGACCTTGCTAAACGCGGTTACGAGGTTACAGTTTACGAAGCACTTCACACAGCAGGCGGTGTATTGGTTTACGGAATTCCTGAATTTCGTCTTCCAAAGTCAATTGTAGCAAAAGAGGTTGACACATTAAAAGCACTTGGTGTTGAGGTGGTTCCAAATGTTATTATAGGAAAAACACTTACAATTGACGAGCTTTTTGATATGGGCTTTGAGGCTGTGTTTGTAGGCTCGGGTGCAGGACTTCCAAGCTTTATGGGAATCCCGGGAGAATCACTTAAAGGTGTTTATTCCGCAAATGAATTTTTGACAAGAAGCAACCTTATGAAAGCATATAGAGATGATAGTGACACACCTATTATGAAGGGCGGTCATGTAGCAGTTGTAGGCGGCGGAAACGTTGCAATGGATGCTGCAAGAACAGCACTTCGTCTCGGTGCAGAAAAGGTTTATATAGTATATCGCCGTTCAATGGAGGAACTTCCTGCAAGAGCGGAAGAAGTTGAACATGCTGAGGAAGAAGGAATTGATTTTCAGCTTCTTACAAACCCTGTTGAAATTCTCGGTTATCAAAATCCTGATGACCCAAGAGACCCCAAAAACGGATTTGTTACAGGCATGCGTGTTATAAAAATGGAACTCGGAGAGCCAGACGAGAAGGGAAGAAGACGTCCCGTTGAAATTCCCGGTTCTGAATACGAAATACCTGTTGACACAGTTATAATGTCAATCGGAACTTCGCCAAACCCACTTATAAAAGACACAACAAAAGGTCTTGAGGTAAATAAACGTGGCGGAATTATTGTAAACGAAGACGGTCTTACTTCAAGAGATGCAGTTTATGCGGGCGGAGATGCGGTTACAGGTGCTGCAACTGTTATTTCTGCAATGGGTGCAGGAAAAACTGCGGCAAGGGCTATTGACGAATATCTAAAATTAAGATAAACAAAGGAGAAAAGCGATGAACGAACAATTTGATTTTACGATTGTTGACAAAATAGCTTCGGACCATGAGAAAAGTCCTCAGGCTATAATTGCAATATTGCAGGAAATTCAGGAGCATTATCACTATTTACCGCGTGAGATTTTTCCATATCTTGCGAAAGAACTTAATGTGCCTGAAGCACGCATCTTCAGCGTTGCAACTTTTTATGAAAACTTTTCACTCGAGCCAAAGGGTAAATATGTAATTAAAATTTGCGACGGTACTGCATGTCACGTTCGTCGTTCAATTCCAATTTTGGAAAGACTTCGCAAAGAACTCGGACTTTCTGAAAGCAAAAAAACCACAGACGACTTAAACTTTACAGTTGAAACAGTTTCGTGCCTTGGTGCATGCGGACTTGCACCTGTTCTCACAGTTAATGATGTTGTGCATTCTGCAATGACTCCGGACAAGGCTTCCGAGCTTTTGAAATCACTTAAGGAGGAAATTGAGAATGCTTAAAAACAGAGAAGAGCTTTTGGCTTTGCGTGCCGAGGTACAGAAATCTTACGAACTTCAGGCTGAAAAAATAATTGTTTGTGCAGGAACGGGCTGTGTTGCAGGTGGTTCACTTAAAATTTATGACAGACTTTTAGAAATTGCCGCTGAAAAGGGTATAGCGATTGCAGTTGAGCTTGAGGTTGACCCTCATGACGAGAGTGTTGGTCTCAAAAAGAGCGGTTGCCATGGTTTTTGCGAAATGGGCCCGCTTCTTCGTATTGACCCACAGGGTTGGCTTTACACAAAAGTAAAGGTTGAAGACTGCGAAGAAATTATAGAAAAAACAGTTATGCGTGGTGAGCACATTGAACGCCTTGCATGCAAAAAAGATGGTGTTTCCTACAAAAAACAGGAAGAAATTCCTTTCTACAAGCAACAGACACGTGTTGTTTTGGAACACTGCGGAAAAATTGATGCGGATTCAATCCGTGAGTATATTGCTATCGGCGGATATTCAGCATTTGAAAAAGCACTTTTTGATATGTCTGCTGATGATATAGTAAATGAAATCAGCAAGTCAAACCTTCGCGGACGCGGAGGCGGCGGTTTCCCTGCAGGTAGAAAATGGGAGCAGGTTAAAAGACAAAAAGCCGAGCAGAAATACGTTGTTTGTAACGGTGACGAAGGTGACCCGGGTGCATTTATGGACAGAAGCATCATGGAAGGTGACCCTCACAGAATGCTTGAAGGCATGATGATTGCAGGCGTTGCCTGCGGTGCAAGTGAGGGGTACATATATGTTCGTGCGGAATACCCACTTGCGGTTGACAGACTTAAAAATGCTATCCATCAGGCAGAAGAGCTTGGTCTTTTAGGCGACAATATTTTAGGAACAAGCTTCTCGTTTAAAATGCACATCAGCCGTGGTGCAGGTGCATTCGTATGTGGTGAAGGTAGTGCTCTTACGGCTTCTATTGAAGGTAAAAGAGGTTTCCCGAGAGTTAAACCTCCACGTACAACGGAGCATGGTCTTTTTGACTGTCCCACTGTTTTAAATAACGTTGAAACATATGCAAACGTTGCACAGATTATAAACAAAGGTGCTGACTGGTATCTTTCCCTCGGAACAGAAACAAGCTCCGGTACAAAAGCGTTTGCACTTACAGGTAACATTGCAAACACAGGCCTTATCGAAGTTCCCATGGGAACAACACTTCGTGAGATTATATTTGACATCGGCGGAGGTATGAAAGGTGACGGCGAATTTAAAGCCGTTCAGATTGGCGGACCTTCCGGTGCATGTCTTACAAAAGAACATCTTGATCTTCCTCTTGATTTTGATACACTCAAGAAGGTTGGCGCTATGATAGGTTCAGGCGGTCTTGTTGTTATGGATTCAAACACATGTATGGTTGAGGTTGCTAGATTTTTCATGAACTTTACCCAAAACGAAAGTTGTGGAAAATGCGTTCCCTGCCGTGAGGGTACAAAGAGAATGCTCCAGATTCTTGAAAGAATTGTTGCAGGCGAAGGCCGCGATGGTGATATTGAACTCCTTTTAGAGCTTGCTGACACAATTTCCGCTACCGCACTTTGCGGACTTGGAAAGAGCGCTCCTTCTCCTGTTGTAAGTACAATTAAGAATTTCCGTGACGAATATGAAGCTCATATTTACGAAAAACGTTGTCCTGCAGGTGAGTGCCAGAAACTTAAGAGAATTGTGATTGACCCCGAGCTTTGTAAGGGATGTTCAAAATGTGCACGTCAGTGTCCTGTTGATGCTATTGAAGGCAAGATTAAAGAACCTTTTACCATTGACCTTTCAAAATGTATCCGTTGCGGAAGCTGTATCGATGCGTGTGCATTCAAAGCTATAAAGGAGGCGTAAGATAAATGGAAGAGAAAAAGTACTTAACTATTGATGGTATTCCCGTCCCCATAAACGGAGAGAAAAACCTTCTTGAACTTATAAATAAAACAGGTATCAAGTTACCTACATTTTGCTATCATTCAGAGCTTTCTGTTTATGGTGCATGTCGTATGTGTATGGTTGAAAACGAATGGGGTGGACTTGATGCTGCATGTTCAACACCTCCGAGAGCAGGAATGAACATTAAAACAAACACAGAGCGCCTCAGAAGATACAGAAAAAATATTTTAGAGCTTCTTTTGGCTAACCACTGCCGCGACTGTACAACATGCGAAAACAACGCAAAATGTAAGTTGCAGGATTTGGCAATGAGATTTAACATTGAAGGTGTTCGTTTCCCGAATAACGCTGTTTCTACAAAGGATGATGATACTTCGTCTGTTTGCATCACAAGAGATGCAGGAAAATGTATTCTTTGCGGTGACTGCGTAAGAATGTGTAACGAAATTCAAAACGTCGGTGCAATTGATTTTGCATATCGTGGTTCAAATATGACAATAAGCACAGCTTTCGGAAAGCCACTTTCTGAGTCTCCATGTGTTGGCTGCGGACAGTGCGTTGCAGTTTGTCCTACAGGTGCCATTGTTGTTAAAAACAATATAAAACCCGTTTGGGAAGCAATAAGCGACCCTGAAATCAAAACAACTGTTCAGGTAGCTCCCGCGGTAAGAGTTGCGCTCGGCAAAGAGCTTGGCGTACGCGACGGTGACGATGTTATGGGTAAAATTGTTGCTGCACTTCACCGCATGGGATTTGATGAAATTTATGATACATCATTAGGTGCTGACCTTACAGTTTTGGAAGAAAGTGAAGAGTTCCTTAAAAAACTTGAAGAAAATGAAAATCTTCCGCTTATTACATCATGTTGCCCAGGCTGGATTCAGTATTGCGAGAAAAAACATCCCGAATTTATTTCAAACGTTTCAACCTGTCGTTCACCTATGCAGATGATGGCAGCAATACTTAAAGACCAGAACATCAAATCCGAAAGAAAGATGTTCCATGTTGCAGTAATGCCATGTACTGCTAAAAAGTTTGAGGCGGCAAGAGATGAATTTAAAACTGAAAATCAGCCTAATGTTGATGCAGTAATTACAACTCAGGAACTTATTTCCATGATTAAAGAGGCAGGTATCATGTTTGATACTTTAGAGCCTGAGGCAGTTGACATGCCATTTGGTACGGTTTCAGGTGCAGGTGTAATATTTGGTGTAACAGGCGGTGTTACAGAGGCAGTACTTCGAAGAGTTGCATCAAATAAAACAAGAAGCGGACTTTTGAGCGTTGCATCATGCGGTCAGCGCGGAATGGACGGAATTAAAGAGTTTAAACTCATGTATGGAGAAAGAGAACTTCACATTGCAGTTGTAAGCGGACTTGCAAATGCCGAAACTGTTCTCAAGAGAGTAAAAGATGGGGAAAAGATTGACTTTATCGAAGTTATGGCATGCCCCGGCGGATGTATAAACGGTGGCGGTCAGCCATTTGCAATGCACCAGGAAAAAGAAGCAAGAGGTGCAGGACTTTATAAATCAGACAGACTTTTAAGCATCAGAAGAGCAGAGGAAAATCCGATTGTTAATACACTTTATAAAGATATAATTAAAGGTAAGGTACACAAACTTTTGCATGTTGATTATGCAAAAAATTCGGAGGAATAAGATATGATTAAACTGAGTGTTTGTATCGGTAGCGCATGTCATGTGAGAGGGGCACACAACGTTGTGGCAACCTTTCAGCATCTGATGGAGGAATATTCTCTTCATGATAAAGTTGAGCTTGCGGCATCTTTTTGCATGAGAGAGTGTACAGCGGCAGGTGTATCTGTTATGATTGATAAGGATAAGTACAGAATTTCGCCTGATGAAGCGAGAACATTTTTCAAAGAAAAAATTCTTGCGGCGGTAAAATAAAAGTATAAAGAGGGTTGTGTGTTTTTTCACAACCCTACTCTTATATGTATGATAGGAGGAGCTAGGTTTGCTGATAATCCAGGTGTGTATAGGAAGTTCTTGCCATCTTAAGGGATCTTATGAAATTGTTGAGGCTTTTAAAAAAGCCATTGACGAGAATAAAATAGAGGATGAAGTTACACTTACGGGAAGTTTTTGTATTGGAAAATGCAATAGAGAGGGCGTAACTGTTCAGATTGACGACGAAATTTTTACAGGTGTTACAATAGGAAATTTTGATACATTTTTCTTTGAAAATGTTTTAAAGCGTATAAATAGAGGAGAGTGAACGGCGTGGCAGAATGGCTGAAACTTAAAAAATCTAACTGCCGGAACTGTTATAAATGCATACGTCATTGCCCTGTTAAAGCCATTAGATTTTCAGGTAATCAGGCGCATATTATAGGAAATGAATGTATTTTGTGCGGACAATGCTTTGTTGTTTGTCCGCAAAATGCAAAAGAAATTACAGACCAGAGAGAAAAGGTTAAGGTAATGCTTGCGAGCGGAGAGCGGGTTATTGCATCCCTGGCACCTTCATTTGTTGCAAATTATGAAGATGTCGGCATTGAAAGCATGAAAGCGGCTCTTAAAAAACTTGGCTTTTTTGATGCAGAAGAGACTGCAGTTGGTGCAACAATAGTTAAAAACGAATACGAAAGAATGCTTCGTGAAGATAAGCCTGATATTTTGATTTCATCGTGCTGTCATAGTGCAAATTTACTTATTCAGAAGTATTTTCCGAATGTCTTACCCTATCTTGCAAACACCATGTCGCCCATGCAGGCACATTCAATTGAGATTAAGAAAAAGTACCCTGATGCTAAAACAGTATTCATAGGCCCCTGCCTTTCGAAAAAGGATGAGGCTGACCATTATGGAGAAATTGTTGATGCGGTTTTGACTTTTGAGGAGCTTTCAAACTGGTTTAAAGAAGAAAATATTGTTCCCGAAAAAGGACTTGACAAGACAGAGAAGAGCCGTGCAAGACTTTTCCCGACTACAGGTGGTATTTTAAAGACAATGAAGGAAAGACTTCCCCAGTATACATATCTGGCCATTGACGGGACTCACAACTGCATTGAAGCACTTCGTGATATAGAAAGCGGAAAAGTACACGGATGCTTTATAGAAATGTCTGCTTGCAGCGGAAGCTGCATATGCGGACCGATTATGGAAAAATTCAATTCCGCTCCCGTGCGTGAATTTAAGGCGGTTTCCGATTATGCAGGAGAAGAAGATTTTGAAGTTTCACAGCCATATTTTGCCGAGCTTCACAAGGTGATTGAGCCTATCGAAAGAAGACTCCAGACTCCTAATGAGGAAGAAATAAGAGCGGTTCTCAAAACAATGGGAAAAACAAAACCCGAAGATGAGCTTAACTGCGGTTCCTGCGGTTATGACACATGCAAAGAAAAAGCGATTGCAATTTATCATGGCAAGGCAGAAGTTTCCATGTGTCTGCCGTTTTTAAAGGATAAAGCAGAGGTGTTCTCCGATAACATTGTAAACAACACTCCTAACGGAATTGTGGTTGTAAACGAACAACTTGAGGTTCAGCTTATAAATCGTGCCGCAAGAAAGATTTTAAATGTCAATGCGGTTTCGGATGTAATGGGCGAGCCTGTTGTAAGAATTATGGACCCCGCTCCTTTTGTAAATGCACTTGAAGGTGGAAAGAAAACCGTTAACAAAAGAGCATATTTTGCAGAATATGATAAATATGTTGAAAAGACAATTATTCCCGACAAGGAATATCGCATTATTATATGCATTTTAAGGGATGTTACCGCAGAGGAAAAGGAAAAAGAACTTAAAGAAAGAATCGGTGCAGAAACTATTGAGGTTGCAGACAAGGTTGTTGAAAAGCAGATGCGAATAGTTCAGGAAATTGCGTCTCTTCTCGGTGAAACGGCAGCGGAAACAAAGATTGCACTTACAAAGCTTAAGGAGACGATTTCGAATGAATGATTTGTGTGCAGATATTGGTTACCGTTCCTTAAACCATTTTGGAGAAGAGCTTTGCGGCGACCATATAGATGTAATATCTGAAAACGATAATTCTTCGGTAATAGTGCTTGCAGACGGACTTGGAAGCGGGGTTAAAGCAGGGATTTTATCAACACTTACTTCAAAGATTATTTCAACTTTGATGGCGGCAGGGCTTTCGGTTGAGGACTGCGTTTCAACCATTGCCGCTACACTTCCCGTGTGTTCCGTAAGGGGTGTGGCATATTCAACGTTTACAATAATACATATAGTTGACAACGAATATGCAGAGATAATTCAGTTTGATAATCCGCCCGTTATTTTAATACGCGACGGAAAGAATTTAAATTATCCCAAAGAAGAGTATATTATTGAGGACAAAAAGATTTTGCGTTCCAAAATAAAGCTTATGGAAAACGATTTATTCGTTGCCATGAGTGACGGATGCCCTCATGCAGGAATTGGAATGATATATAATTTTGGTTGGAAGATAGAGGAAATAACAGAGTTTATGGAATCTATAGAATGTGCAGGATACAATGCAAAAACTTTGGCTACTATTCTTACTGATGAATGTAACAAGCTATATGGAGGAAAGCCCGGGGATGATACAACCGCCTGCGTTGTAAGAATAAGAAAACGCTCTCCGGTGAACATTTTATTTGGTCCTCCATCAAATAGAGACGATGCCAATAAAATGATGGCTCTTTTCTTCTCAAAGGAAGGAAAGCATATTGTTTGTGGCGGAACAACATCTTCCATTGCGGCAAAATATTTAGGAAAAGAAGTTCGTGCAACACTCAAATTTGAAACACCCGGTATACCGCCCATTGCAGAAATTGACGGGGTTGATTTGGTTACAGAAGGTGTTATAACTGTAAGCCGGGTTCTGGAGTATGCAAAGGATTTTGTATCAGATAACAAAATGTATGAAAAATGGGAAATGGGGAGAGACGGAGCTTCACAGATTGCAAGACTTTTGTTTGAAGAAGCAACGGATATTAATTTTTATGTTGGAAGGGCAGTAAATCCTGCTCATCAAAACCCTGATTTGCCAATAAACTTTAATATAAAAATGAATTTGGTTGAAGAACTTTCGCAGTATTTACGTGAAATGGGAAAGAAAATTAAGGTGAGTTATTTTTAATATGAAAACAAGAAAATTTGACACTAAAGTTCAGCATCTTAAATATAAGGTTTTAAGAGAGGTTGCAAGGCTTTACTGGGAAGGCAAACTTTATGAGAGTATTTCTGATATTCCTGAAAAGTTAATTCCCGGAAAAGAGGCAACCATGCGTTGTTGCGTTTACAAAGAGCGTGCCATAGTATCAAAAAGAGTAAAACTTGCTATGGGGGGCAATAAGGAAAACAAAAATATCATTGAGGTAATTAAAATTGCCTGCGATGAATGTCCTATGGGCGGATACGAGGTTACAAATTCCTGCAGAGGGTGTCTTGCACACAGATGTGAAGATGTGTGCCGTTTTGGGGCTATAAGTTTTGATGAGCATCAGAAAGCTCATATTGATAAAACAAAGTGCCGTGAATGCGGAGCATGTTCCAAGGTTTGCCCCTATAATGCCATTACAAATTACACTCGTCCTTGCCAGAATGCGTGCAAGGTAGGTGCCATTGACATGGATGAGGATATGGCGGCAGCAATAAATGAGGATAGATGTATTGCCTGCGGTGCGTGTGTTTACCAGTGCCCTTTTGGTGCAATTATGGACAAATCCTTTATCCTCGATGCCATTGACATAATCAAAGAGAGTGAAAAGGGCAAAAAATATAAGGTTTATGCAGTAGTGGCACCAACAATTTCGAGTCAGTTTACATACGCAAAACTCGGTCAGGTGATAACAGGAATAAAAGAACTTGGTTTTCACACTGTGGTAGAAGCTGCACTCGGTGCTGATATGGTTGCAGAAGCAGAGTCAAGAGAGCTTGCGGAAAAAGGGTTTTTAACAAGTTCGTGTTGCCCGGGGTTTGTAAAATACATAGAACAAAATTTTCCCGATTTGCTTTCATTTGTTTCTCATAATCTTTCGCCAATGGCTACCATTTCAAAATACATTAAAGAAACTGACAAAAGTGCTAAAATAGTATTTATAGGTCCATGTACTGCCAAAAAAGCCGAAATACAAAGGGAAGAGGTTCGTCCTTTTGTAGATGCAGTTATAACGTTTGAAGAGCTTCAGGCGCTTTTTGACAGCCGTGATATCGATATTACAGAGCTTTCAGAAGGACATCTTGACAACGCATCATATTTTGGCAGAATTTTTGCAAGATGTGGCGGACTTGCCGACGCAGTTAAAGAAGGGCTTTTAGAGCAGGGACTTGATGATTTTGAGCTTCGTGCAGTTTCATGTGACGGAATAGAGGAGTGTAAAATTGCGCTACTTAAAAAGAACAAAAGTGTGCTTGATGCAAACTTTATTGAAGGTATGGCATGTAGCGGGGGATGCATAGGAGGGGCTGGTTGCCTTACTCACGGTCCCCGCGACAAAGCGCAGGTTGACAGTTACGGCAGAGAAGCAAAAGAAAAAACCATTAAGGATGCAGTAAGCATTTTCAAAAAAATGAATTAATTTGGAAAAAGTGCATAAATTATAAATTTTTTTAATGTACTTAATATCACATTATATAAATTTAAAAAAGATTGTTAAAAATTTATCAATTTCTATTGATTTTGATGTCGAACTGTGTTACAATTTATAATGTACTAAAAGAATACATATATAGAAAGGAAAAAATTTATGAACAAGATTACTATCATAGGGACAGGAAGCGTAGGTTCAACCATTGCCTACACATTAACAGTTATGGGGCTTGCCTCTGAAATTGTGCTTATTGATATCAACAGCGAGAAGGCTCTTGGTGAAGCACTTGACATAAGACAGGGAACACCCTTTTGCTCTTCTGCAACAATTTATGCAGGCTCATATCAGGATGCGGTAGGTTCTAACATTGTAATTGTAACATCGGGTATTGCGAGAAAACCAGGTCAGACAAGACTTGACCTTGCACAGACAAATGTAAACATTACAAAAAAGATTATTCCTGAAATCGTAAGATATGCTCCTGATGCCGTTTATCTTATAGTAAGTAATCCTGTTGATATTTTGACATACACATTCTGCAAACGTTCAGGACTTCCTGAAAATCAGATTATAGGTTCAGGTACAATCCTTGACACATCACGTCTTCGTGCACGTCTTTCTGAATACTATTCAATAAACCAGCAAAATGTTCATGCTTATGTGCTCGGTGAACACGGAGATTCTTCCTTTGTTCCATGGTCTATTGCAAACATTTCAAATATTCCGATTGTTGAGGGTGTATCCACTGCAATGCCAAAGCTTGAAGATAATGGCGTTAAGTGGCCTGATGTTGACTTTGAAGAAGTTGAAAACTATGTGAGAAAATCAGGCGGCAGAGTAATAGAGAGAAAAGGCGCAACGTTTTATGCAGTTTCAGTTTCTGTTTGTCACATCTGCAAATGCATTTTGGGTGGTATAAACACTACCATGACAGTTTCAACAATGCTTCATGGCGAGTATGGAATTGATGATGTGTGCCTAAGCCTTTTAAATGTTGTTGATGACAAGGGTGTTGCAGGCAAATTTATGCTGCCTTTAAATGATGAGGAAATTAAAAAGCTTCACCATAGTGCAGATACACTTAAAGCACTTATTAAACAGATGGACATATAACTTATTATATAGTTGGAGGATTTTTAAGATGGATTATCGTATAGAACATGATTCAATGGGCGAAGTTAAAGTGCCTGCAGACAGACTTTGGGCGGCGCAGACACAGAGAAGCCATGAAAATTTTGAAATTGGTGTAAATATTGAAACCATGCCTCGTGAAATCACTCATGCATTTGGTGTTTTAAAGAAAGCGGCGGCAAAAGCAAATAACAGATTAAAGCCTGAAAAAATGACAGACCAGAAGCTTTCTGCTATAGAAAAGGCTTGTGATGAAGTTATGAGCGGGTCACTCAACGACCATTTTCCGCTTGTTGTATGGCAGACAGGCTCGGGTACACAGTCTAACATGAACGCAAACGAGGTTATTGCAAACCGCGGAAACGAAATTGCAGGAGAGAAAATACTTCATCCGAATGATGATGTTAACATGAGCCAGTCATCAAATGACACTTTCCCGACTGCAATGCACATTTCAGCAGTTTTGATGATTGAGGATAAACTTGTTCCTGCCGTTGATACTCTTATTGAAACATTTATCCGTCTTGAAAAAGAAAATGACGATATTGTAAAAAGCGGAAGAACACATTTGCAGGATGCAACTCCCATAAAGTTCAGCCAGGAGATAAGCGGATGGAGGTCAAGCCTTCAAAAAGACAGAGAGCTTTTACTTATGGCAGTAAAGCCTCTTTCAGAGCTTGCACTCGGCGGCACGGCAGTTGGAACAGGACTTAATGCTCCAAAAGGTTTTTCAGAGGCAGTTGCAGAAGAAGTTTCAAAAATTTGCGGAAAGAAGTTTGTTACTGCCGAGAACAAATTCCATGCATTAACGTCTAAAGACGAAATGGTATTTGCTCATGGTGCAATTAAAGCACTTGCGTGTGACATGATGAAAATAGCAAACGATATCCGCTGGCTTGCGAGCGGACCGCGTGATGGTCTTGGCGAGATATTTATTCCCGAAAATGAACCTGGTTCATCTATTATGCCTGGTAAAGTTAACCCGACACAGTGCGAGGCGGTTACAATGGTAGCGGTTCAGGTTATGGGAAATGACGTAGCGGTTTCTATGGCTGCATCGCAGGGTAACTTTGAACTTAATGTGTTTATGCCTGTTTGTGCGTATAACTTTCTTCAGTCAGCAAGACTTATGGCAGAGGCTATAATTTCATTTAACAAAAACTGTGCGGTTGGAATAAAAGCAAATCGCGAAAAAATGCATCACAATCTTCATAACTCACTTATGCTTGTAACTGCACTCAATCCCTACATCGGTTATGAAAATGCTGCAAAAACAGCTAAAAAAGCATATAAAGATAACATTTCTCTTAAACAGGCTTGTGTAGAGCTCGGCTTTTTAACAGAAGAGAAATTTGATGAAGTGTTCCATCCCGAACAGATGGTATAAAAGAAAGGCGGTTTGGTAATGAAGTATTCATATTATCCGGGCTGTACTCTTAAAACAAAGGCAAAAGATTTAGACAAATATGCGAGAAAGTGTGCCGAAGTTTTAGGGGCAGAGCTTATGGAAATAAAAGTCTGGCAGTGCTGCGGCGGTGTGTTTACCACATCAAATGATGAAATTGCAACAAAACTTTCATCTGTTCGTGCACTCTGCGCTGCACGCGACGAGGGGCAAAAACTTGTAACTGTTTGCTCTGCATGTCATAATGTTTTGAAACAGACAAACTATCAGTTTAAAAATGACAATGATTTTGCATTGCGTGCAAATAACTATATGAAGCTCGACACCCCATACGAGGGTGACGGTGAAGTTATTCACTATTTAGAGCTTTTGAGAGATGAAATAGGCTTTGAAAAAGTATCCGAAAAGGTTGTAAATTCACTCGAAGGCAAAAAAATTGCTCCATACTATGGCTGTCTCTTACTTCGTCCCGGCAAAATAATGGGTCTTGATGACAGCGAAAACCCGACTGTTATGGAAAAGATGATTGAGGCACTTGGCGGCGAGGCTATAGTATCTCCTTACAGAAACGAATGCTGCGGCGGATACATGGCGCTTGAAGACAGGGAAAGTGCGAGAAAGAAAAGCACATCCATTACAGAAAACGCAAAGAAAATGGGAGCGGATATGATAGTTACTGCTTGTCCTCTTTGCAAATACAATCTCGAAAAGCATGATAGCGAAATCCCCGTTATTTACTTTACAGAGCTTTTGGCAGAGGCACTCGGTGTAAAGGAGGCGGAAGATAATGAATAAAGAAAATATTCGCGAGGAGATAATCCGCATCAGCGGAGTAAATCCGAAAAAATGCATGAAGTGCGGAAAATGCAGCGGAACTTGCCCTGCATACGGTGAAATGGAATATCATCCGCATCAGTTTGTGTATATGGTTGAAAGCGGAGATATAGAGCCACTTTTAAATTCAGATTCACTTTACAAATGTCTTTCATGCTTCGCTTGCATTGAGCGCTGCCCGAGAGGGGTAGAGCCTGCCAAACTCGTTGAAGCAGTAAGACTTATGGCAGTTAGAGAGCAGGGTAAAAATCATTTAAAGAGCGACTCTATTCCCGAACTTTTAGATGAAGAAATGCCCCAGCAGGCAATAGTAAGCGCAATGCGCAAGTACAGTAAGTAGAAAGGAGAAAATAATGCAGAGAATTGGTGTATTCGTATGTTGGTGCGGAAGCAACATTGCTGCAACCGTTGATGTTGAAGCGGTAGCAGAGGCTCTCAAAAGCGAGCAGGGCGTTGTTTTCTCTACCAATTATCAGTATATGTGTTCCCAGGCGGGACAGGAAATGATTAAAGATGCCATAAAAGAACATTCTCTTACGGGGATTGTTGTTTGTTCATGCTCACCGCGTATGCATGAGGCAACATTCAGAAAAACTGCAGAGAGTGCAGGCATCAACCCCTACATGGTTGAAATTGCAAACATTCGTGAGCAATGCTCATGGGTGCATAAGGATATTCCTACAGGTACCGAAAAGGCAATTATTTTAGGCAGAGCGGCAGTTGCAAAGGTAAATCTTAATGCTCCTCTTACCCCCGGTGAAAGCCCTGTAGTAAAAAGAGCACTCGTAATAGGCGGCGGTATCGCAGGTATTCAGACGGCTCTCGATATTGCAGATGCAGGTTTCCCTGTTGACATTGTTGAGAAAAAGCCTACAATCGGCGGAAAAATGGCGCAGATTGATAAAACCTTCCCGACACTTGACTGTGCGGCTTGTATCTTAACGCCTAAAATGGTTGACGTAGCACAAAATGAAAATATAAGAATTTTCTCATATAGCGAGGTTGACGCAGTTTCAGGTTTTGTTGGCAATTTCGATGTAAAGATTAGAAAAAAAGCTCGTTTTGTTGACGAGACAAAATGTACGGGCTGTGGTGTTTGTACTGAAAAATGTCCGCAGAAAAAAGTTCCAAATGACTTTAACCTCGGAATGGATATGAAAAGAGCTATCTACATTCCTTTCGCTCAGGCAGTTCCAAAGGTTGCTACAATTGATGCCGACTACTGCAATATGCTCAAAAATGGCAAGTGCGGAGTTTGTGCAAAGGTTTGCGCAGCAGGTGCAATAAATTATGAGCAGAAGGATGAAATAATAGAAGAAAAGTATGGTGCAATTGTTGTTGCAACAGGCTTTAATCCTATAAGTATGGACAAATTTGATGAGTTCGCGTATAACCAGTCAAAAGACGTTATAACTTCTCTCGAATTTGAACGTCTTACAAATGCGGCAGGTCCTACAGCTGGTAAGCTTTTGCGTCCGTCTGACGGAAAGCATCCCCAGAAAATTGTTTTTGTTCAGTGCGTAGGTTCGAGATGCGACTCCTGTGTCGAAAAGGGCAAGGAGTACTGCTCAAAAATCTGCTGTATGTACACTGCAAAGCACGCAATGCTTACTCGTGACAAATACCCTGACACAGAAGTATTCGTATTCTATATCGATGTAAGAACTCCGGGTAAAAACTTTGACGAGTTTTATAGAAGAGCCGTTGAAGAGTACGGTGTCCACTACATCAAGGGTATGGTTGGAAAAATTATTCCTGATGGCGACAAGCTCCATGTAAGAGCAAGCGACCTGATTGAGAACAAACAGATAAACATTGATGCTGACCTTGTTGTTTTGGCGGCTGCAATAGAGCCTGATAAATCGGCAAGACCTCTTGCAACAATGCTTACTGCAAGCATGGACACAAACGACTTTTTCACAGAGGCACATCCAAAGCTCCGTCCTGTAGAAAGCCCGACGGCAGGTGTATTTTTGTCAGGTGCTTGTCAGGGACCTAAAGACATTCCTGAAACAGTTTCGCAGGCAGGTGCCGCAGCTTCAAAGGTAATTGGACTTTTGGCAAAAGACAAACTTATGGGTAACCCTTGCGTTGCAGGCTCTGACGAAATGATGTGTAACGGCTGCAGTAGCTGCGAAAGAGTTTGTCCTTACGGCGCAATAAGTTATATTGATAAAGAATTCCGCATGCCTGACAGAACTACGAGAGTGAGAAGAGTTGCAAAAGTAAACGAAGCGGTATGTCAGGGCTGCGGTGCTTGTACGGTTGCATGTCCGTCAGGCGCAATGGACCTTAAAGGCTTTAAAAATGCACAGATTTTAGCGGAGGTGGATGCAATATGTCGATGAATGAGTTTAAACCAAAAATTGTTGCATTCTGCTGCAACTGGTGTTCCTATGCGGGTGCAGACCTTGCAGGAAACAACCGTTTAAATTATCCTGCGGATGTTAAAATTATCCGCGTTCCCTGCTCATGCAGAGTAAATCCGATGTTTATTTTAAGAGCTTTCCAGAAGGGGGCAGACGGCGTTATTATTTGCGGATGCCACCCCGGAGACTGCCACTACACATCGGGTAACTACTATACAAGAAGAAGAATGGCACTTCTCTTTTCACAGCTTGATTTTCTCGGCATAGAAAAAGAAAGATGCCGCCTGGAATGGGTTTCTGCGGCTGAAGGTGCAAAATTTGCCGCAACAATGAACGATTTTGTTGAAACTGTAACCGCTTTGGGCGAAAATAAGAGATTGGAGGATTTACGATGCAAAAACTAACTAAGAATGCACTTATAGAAAAAGCCGTATCCCTTCTCGAAAGCGGTAAGGTTCAAAAAGTTATCGGCTGGAAAGCGGGCGAATTCTCAT
The DNA here is from genome assembly GCA_045656005.1 of Clostridia bacterium. GTDB lineage: Bacteria > Bacillota > Clostridia > UMGS1883 > UMGS1540 > JAZNQN01. The sequence goes on along the minus strand of JAZOQG010000083.1, from coordinate 40,599 downwards.
ACGATGTTTCACCCTTCGTTTTCAAAAGTGCCGACGAAATCAAAAAGGGTTTTGTATTTAACTCTTTTTGCGGTGCAAACCTTTCAAAGTATCTCGTAAAAGAGTGCATAAAGGGCGAAGAAAAAATACTTGTTTTCTTAAAGCCTTGTGACACTTATAGTTTTAATCAGCTTCTTACAGAGCATCGCATAGACCGCGAAAAGGTTTATGTAGTCGCTATTCCATGCGAAGGCATGGCTGACATTTCAAAAATAAGAGAAAAAGCAGAAGGTATCGCTTCTATAGAAGAAAACGAAAATGGCTTTCTTATTAAAACTTTATATGATGGCGACATCGCTTTATCAGACGAAGAAGCACTTTTAGAACGTTGTCTTTCATGTAAAAGCAAAAAACACGTAGCCTTTGATGAACTTATGGGAGAAGAAGGCGAAGTTTTAGAGAGTAATCGTTTTGATGAGGTTGAGCGTCTTGAAAAAATGACACCCGATGAAAGATATGCTTTCTGGCAGGGTGAACTTTCAAGATGTATCCGCTGTAATGCATGCCGTGACGCATGTCCTGCATGCACATGTGAGCAGTGCGTTTTCGGAAATGCGAAATCAGGCTTTGAAAACAAAGCGGCGGCAGACAGTTTTGAAGAAAAAATGTTCCATATAATAAGAGCGTTTCACGTTGCAGGAAGATGTACAGACTGTGGCGAATGTTCAAGAGTATGTCCGCAGAACATTCCTCTTCACCTTCTTAACAGAAAATATATAAAAGATATAAACTCCTTCTATGGAGAATATCAGGCAGGAGAAGAAGAAGGCCAACGTTCACCTCTTGTAAATTATACTACTGATGATATCGAGCCTTCTGATGCAGTAAAGAAAGGAGATGGAGAAAATGCGTAAAATTTCCTTTGATTCACTTTCGGCTTTCTTTAAAGCTCTTTCAGACAAAATGCCTCTCTATCTTCCGGTAGACGGAAAAGAAGGTGCATCATTTAAAAAGTGGGAAGAGGGAGTAGAGTATTCAAAAACTCTTAACACAAACAAAAGTGCTAAAGACTTTTTCTTTCCTCAGGTAGAAAACATGATGGCATTCAAGACAGAAGGCAAGAACATCGAAGTTCTTGATTTAAGAGAAAACGTTGGACCTTTCGCAATATTTGGCGTTCGTGCCTGTGATGTGAGAAGTTTTGAAATTCTCGACAGAGTATTTCTTTCCGAGCCTTGCGACACATTTTATAAAGAGAGAAGAGAAAACGCAGTAATAATTACAATGGCTTGTGGGAGACCCCTTGAAACATGCTTTTGCAAAGTATTTGATATAGATGCTGCCGCACCCGGTGGCGATATCGAATGCACAGTGGCGGAAAGCTCAGTTTATTTTGAAGCAAAAAGTGAGAAGGGTGAAAAACTTTTATCAGAGCTTTCTGTTTTAGAAGAGAGTGACTGCACTGCAGCAGATGCCGAAAAAGCAAAAATCCGCGAAAGAATAGAAAAGCTACCGCTTTCAAATTTAAGTACTGATTCATTTGGTGGCGGAAAAACAAAAGAATTTTTCGACAGCGAAGTATGGGCAGAGCTTTCCGCAAACTGCCTTGGCTGCGGAACATGTACCTTTGTTTGCCCTACATGTCAGTGCTATGATATAAAAGATTATAACACAGGAAATGGTGTGCAGAGATACAGATGCTGGGATTCCTGTATGTATTCCGACTTTACAAAAATGGCACACGGCAACATAAGAAATTCGCAGAAAGAGCGTTTTCGCCAGAGATTTATGCATAAACTCGTATATTTCCCTGAAAACAATGAGGGAATATTCGGCTGCGTAGGCTGCGGAAGATGTCTTATGAAATGCCCGATTTCAATGAACATCGTTAAAGTTATGAAAGCACTGGGAGGTAAAGATAATGAAAAACTTTGACCCATTAATTCCAAAAATCGGTACAATAACCGATGTAAGAATTGACACACCCGATGTTAAAACCTTCCGTGTTTTAACACCTGACGGAAAAAAAGCTTTTGACCACAAACCGGGACAATGTGCTATGCTTTCAATTCCGGGTGTGGGTGAGGCTATGTTTTCCATCACTTCATCACCTACAAATACTGAGTATATGGAGTTTTCCATCAAAAAATGCGGTTGTGTTACAGAGTGGCTTCACGCGGCAGAGGTAGGTCAGCAAATAACAATAAGAGGTCCTTACGGAAATCCTTTCCCCGTTGACAGTGTGTTCGCGGGAAAAGACTTACTCTTTATTGCAGGCGGTATTGGTCTTGCACCTTTACGCTCTGTAATCAACTACTGCCGTCACTATCGCGACAGATATGGAAAAATTGATATTGTTTATGGTTCAAGAAGTCGTGATGACCTTGTAGATTATAATGAAATCATTGAAGAATGGATGGTTGATGAAGGAGTAAACGTTCATCTTACCATCGATAATCCGCAAGAAGGTTGGGACGGTCATGTTGGATTTGTTCCAAACTATGTAAAAGAGCTCGGTTTTTCAACTGATAAAACTGCAGTACTTTGCGGACCGCCTATAATGATTAAATTTACTTTGGCAGGTCTTCAGGAACTTGGCTTTGAAAAGACACAGATTTATACCACAATGGAACTTAAAATGAAATGCGGCGTTGGTAAATGCGGCAGATGTAATATAGGCTCCAAGTACGTTTGCAAAGACGGACCTGTGTTCCGTTGTGACGAAATAGACGAACTTCCCGACGAATATTAATAAGGAGGATAAGACGATGGAAAATATGGTAAATATATTCTTGTTCGGCAAAAAGTACTCTGTGCCGGATAATCTTACAATTATGCGTGCAATGGAATTTGCAGGTTATCAACTTAAACGTGGTTGTGGATGCAGAAATGGTTTCTGCGGTGCATGTGCAACCATTTACAGAATTGCGGGCGATACAGAACTTAGGGCTTGTCTTGCTTGCCAGACAAAGGTGGAGGACAATATGTACATTGCTACACTTCCTTTCTTCCCTCTTGTTAAAAAGGTTTATGATATTGAAAAAATTGCTCCCACAGAGCAGATTATGATGCAGCTTTATCCTGAAATTTATTCCTGCATCGGTTGTAACGCATGTACAAAGGCTTGTACTCAGGAGCTTCCTGTTATGCAGTACATCGCTTATGCACAGCGCGGTGAGTATGAAAAATGTGCAGAAGAGTCTTTTGACTGCGTAATGTGCGGAGTTTGTTCATCACGTTGTCCTGCAGGTATTTCACATCCTCAAGTTGCAATGCTTGCAAGAAGACTCAACGGAAAATACATTGCTCCAAAATGCGGCCACCTTGAAAAGAGAGTGGACGAAATCAATGAAGGCACATTTGTAAAGCTTATTGAAGAGCTTATGAATAAACCTATTGATGAAATCAAAGAACTTTATAATACAAGAGAAATTGAGAAATAAGGGAGGGTGGATTAAAATGTATTCAGAAAATTTCCAAAATTCCATAAAAGCAGTTGAAGAGGCGCGTGAGAAAAATATAGCACTTGAGCCTCGCAGAATGACAGCGCAGGAAAAAGAAGATTTACTTAAAGCGTACCATCCTGACTATAAAACGGATGAATTTGAGGTGCTCTCTATAGGACCTAATAAGGGTGACAAAGTGCCAAAAGAACTTGCCGTGATGCTTCAGGCACACAGCCGTATAAACCCTTCCCAGATTGACCTTTCAAATCCTGATTATGATGTTGACGTTTTGGTTATCGGCGGCGGCGGTGCAGGTTCTTCTGCGGCTATTGAAGCACACGAGGCAGGTGCCAACGTTATGATTGTTACAAAGCTTCGTATTGGAGACGCCAACACAATGATGGCAGAGGGTGGTATTCAGGCTGCTGACAAAGAAAACGACTCTCCTGCAATCCACTTTGTTGATGCATTTGGCGGCGGTCATTTTGCGGCAAAGAGAGAGCTTTTGTCAAAACTCGTATGCGATGCTCCCGAAGCTATCTTGTGGCTTTCAGAACTTGGGGTTGAATTTGACAAGGACGAAGACGGCAACATGATTACAACTCACGGCGGCGGTACATCAAGAAAGAGAATGCATGCTGCAAAAGACTATTCCGGTGCGGAGATTATGCGTACTCTCCGTGACGAAGTTTTAAACAGAAAAATCCCCGTTGTTGACTTTACTGCTGCAATCGAGCTTATACTTGATGAAAACGGAAATGCGGCAGGTGCGGTTCTCCTTAATATGGAAACTGACGATATTTTGATTGCAAGAGCAAAAACTGTTATAATTGCAACAGGCGGTGCAGGCAGAATGCACTATCAGGGATTCCCGACATCAAACCACTACGGTGCAACTGCAGACGGACTTGTGCTCGGTTACAGAGCGGGAGCATCACTTCTTTATGCGGAAACACTTCAGTATCACCCCACAGGTGCAGCATATCCTGAACAGATTTTTGGTGCACTTGTAACAGAGAAGGTTCGTTCTCTCGGTGCAAAGCTTATAAATGCAAAGGGCGAAGCATTTATGCATCCGCTTGAAACTCGTGACGTATCTGCGGCATCAATTATCCGTGAATGTAACGACCGCGGAAACGGCATAGAAACAGGTAATGGTCTTGCAGTATGGCTCGATACTCCAATGATTGAAAAAATCGGCGGCGAAGGCACAATTGAAGCAAGAATTCCTGCTATGATGAGAATGTTTGGTAAATATGGCATTGATATCCGCAAAGAGCCTATTTTGGTTTATCCTACACTTCACTATCAGAACGGCGGACTTGATATTTCTGATGACTGCATGACAACAAATGTTGAAAACCTTTTTGTTGCAGGTGAAGCAGTTGGCGGAATTCATGGAAGAAACCGTCTTATGGGTAATTCACTTCTCGATATTATCGTGTTTGGCAGAAGTGCAGGTAAAAATGCGGCTGCAAAAGCTAAAAATGTTAACGTAGGTAAGCTTTCACTCGACCACGTGAATAAATTTGAAAAAGAGATTGCAGATGCAAAAATTGATACTGACATGATTTCTCCAAAACTTTTGCCTGACTATACAAAAAAGAGAGACGAGAAATAATTATTTGATTTACAAAACGCCGCATGTCGGCGTTTTGCGTGTGAAAGGAAGCGAAACTAAATGACTTTATTAAATGGAATTATCTCTATCAGTAATACCTACACACTCTTGTTTGTAGTATTTGCAGTGCTATTCTTCGGCTATGCGCTTGGAAGAATTAGAGTCAAGGGAATTTCCCTTGGCGATGCAGGCGTGTTTATTATAGCACTACTATTTGGTGCATTGTTCTTTGGGGTAAATGAAGCAGGCGAGCTTTTGTTTGAGGCTTCATCAAAGCCTTATGATTTTTCACAAGGTCTTACAATAATTGAAGCACTTGGCCTTATACTATTCGTTACATCGGTAGGCTTTATTGCAGGACCAAAGTTTTTCGGAAACTTCAAGAAGAACTTTAAGTCTTATGTGCTTTTAGGATTTATCATAATTCTTGCAGGCGGACTTTCGGCTGTTTTATGTATCTATGCTGGTGAAATCTTCGGCTACGGTGCTACAATCGAGAGCCAGGACGGCTTTGTTGCTATGATTGTCGGACTTTTGTCAGGTTCACTTACATCAACTCCCGCATTCTCTGCGGCAAAGGCTACCGTTGCACCTCAGTTTACAGGACTTGTTTCGGTTGGTCACGGTATCGCGTATATTTTCGGTGTTGTCGGTGTTGTGCTTTTTGTTCAGATTATACCAAAGCTTACAAAAGCTAATATGGACGAGGAAAGAGCAAAGCTTGTTATCAAGACCGAGGAAGGCAAGAAGACAATAGCAAAACTTTTTGAAATCGACCACATGGGCATAGCAGGCTTTGCACTTGCGGCAGTTATTGGCACAATCGTTGGCCAGATAAAGATTCCGCTATCATCTCAGGGACTTTCAGGAACCTGCTTCTCGCTTACAACAACAGGCGGATGCCTACTAACAAGCCTTGTACTTGGTCACTTCGGCAAAATCGGCAAGATAAAGATTATGCCAAATGACACAACACTTAAACTTTTCAGAGAGTTGGGACTTGTACTCTTCCTTGTTGGCGCAGGTATCCCGGGTGGCGCAGAGTTTGTGGCAAACTTCGATCCTATGTACTTTGTATATGGCATCATTATGACAATATTCCCACTAATTGTCGGATATTTGTTTGCTAAGTATGTGCTGAAATTGAGCCTTCTAAATAACCTTGGCTCAATTTGCGGCGGCATGACAAGCACTCCTGCTCTCGGTACACTTATAAATGTTGCAGGAACTGAGGATGTTGCCTCGGCTTATGCGGCAACCTATCCAATTGCACTTATTGCAGTTGTTTTAGTATCTCAATTTATAATTATATTATTTTGATAAAAATGTATATGTAGGGGAGGAGCTTGCTCCTCCCGTTTGTTTTGCACATACGTTGTTGGTCTATTCCCATTAGTTTGATTCGATTATCGTATCAATAACACTTCCAAGCGTACGGAAAGCTCTTCCGGCGCTTTTTTTTATAACCTTATTTTGTTTGTCTTTTATGGGGTCCATAACCATGGTAACAACGGAGCCTACAACGGCACCTGAAATAAGTCCTGTTACAAATCCTGCTTTGTTCATTTTTTCAAATCCTTTCTTAATTTTATTTAATATGGTCAATCGCAAAACACATGTTTACCTATTGTTGCGATTATAGGGCGTGTTCTAATCCAACGGTTTGTAGCTGTTTTGGGATTATAGTAATATATTGCACCGCCTGCAGGGTCCCATCCGTTTAATGCATCTTTTGCGGCACGGATGCAGCTTTCTTCCATTTGTGCGTGGATTTGTCCGTCAGAAACGGCGGTGAAGGCACCGGGCTGGTAAATTACTCCGGCAATTGTGTTTGGAAAAGAGGGGTGCTCTACTCTGTTTAAAATTACCGCGCCAACTGCGACCTGCCCTGTATATGGCTCACCCCGTGCCTCGCCGTTGATGGCTCTTGCAAGTAAATTTACGCTGTCGCTGTTCCCCGAAGAGCCGCTTTTAAGTCCCAATTTTTCAAGTGTCGCTGCGCCTGCAACACCATCGGGAGTGAGAGAGTGCTTTTTCTGAAATTTTTTGACTGCATTTTCTGTTTCTGCTCCGTATATTCCGTCTATTTTACCACTATAATATCCCCATGATGAAAGACGTTTCTGAATATTTAAAACCTCGTCTCCACGAGAGCCTCTTTTTGACAAAGCATCTTCAAAAGAGGGATTTAAAAAAATAAAAAGAGCACAAAGTGCTATGGAGATAAGGAAGAAAAAGCCTTTTTGTTTCAAGATTATTGCCTCGATTCGTTAAAATTAATATTACGGAATGATTATAGTTTGCGTATTTTGTAAAAAATTAAACCGGAAATTAAAACCAAAAATATTGACTTTAATTTTATTGTATTGTATAATATATAATAGATTTTTTTGTGCAAAGGAAAATAAAAAAATGGAAAATAATATGCAAAACGAAAATAAAATGGGTACAATGCCCATAAACAAACTTTTGATTACCATGTCACTTCCCATAGTGATTTCGATGCTTGTTCAGGCACTTTACAATGTGGTGGATAGTATATTCGTTTCTTATGTAAGTGAAGAAGCACTGACTGCGGTATCTCTTGCTTTTCCCTTTCAGAACTTAATGATTGCGGTAGGGTCAGGAACAGGTGTTGGTATAAATGCACTTCTTTCGAGAAATCTTGGTGCAAAAGAATACGATAATGCAAATAAAGCTGCAAACGTAGGTGTTTTTCTCGTTGCATTAAGCTATATTGTATTCGCAATTTTGGGCGTGTTTCTTTCGAAACCATTTTTTGAGTTTCAGACAAAAGACCCTGAAATAGTTTCAGGCGGATATATATATCTTTTAATCTGTTCACTGTTTTCCTTTGGAATATTTGGCCAGATTACATTTGAAAGACTTCTGCTCTCAACGGGGAAAACAATTTATTCAATGATAAGTCAAATATCAGGTGCTGTGGTAAATATCATACTTGACCCTATATTTATTTTCGGGTTTGGACCTGTGCCTACAATGGGTGTTGCAGGTGCGGCAATTGCAACCGTTATAGGTCAGATTTGCGCTATGATTGTGGGAATAATGTTAAATATTAAGTTTAACAAGGAAATAAAACTTGGAAAAGGTATTTTAAAACCATCGAAAAAAACGATAAGGGAAATATACAAGGTCGGTATTCCTTCAATACTCATGATGAGCATAGGCTCTGTTATGACTTTCGGACTTAATAAAATACTTATTTCCTTTACTGCTACTGCAACTGCCGTGTTCGGTGTATATTTTAAACTGCAAAGTTTTATATTTATGCCTATATTCGGACTTAACAACGGCATGGTGCCGATTGTGGCTTTTAACTACGGTGCAAAAAACAAAAAAAGAGTAACAAAAACTATAAAGCTTTCCATGGTTTATGCAATAATAATGATGGCTTTGGGATTTGCACTTTTCCAGATGCTTCCAAACGTTTTGTTAAACTTTTTCAATGCTTCGGAAGAAATGCTGAAAATTGGTGTTCCTGCACTCAGAACAATAAGTGACAGCTTTATTTTTGCAGGTTTTTGTATAATATGCGGCTCTGTATTTCAGGCACTTGGAAATGCGGCATATTCGCTTATTGTATCTATAGCAAGACAGCTTGTGGTACTTCTTCCAGCCGCTTATCTTTTATCACTTACGGGGAATGTTAATAATGTATGGTGGGCTTTTCCAATTGCAGAGGTAATGTCACTTACCTTAAGTATAGTTTTCCTCAAAGTAATTTTACAAAGTAAATTTGATTAAATTCATAAAAACCCTTGACAAACTGCGGTTTTCAGTATATAATACTATTGCTTCGCTTGGTTGGAGGTGTACTATGATACTTGATTTAACAGAAATTTCGGCAAATTATGATAATACACTTAATTTCAGCCGCGAAATCGAAATGGAAAACAAAGAGGTTTTCGGAAGCAGTATGATTTTTGAAAAACCTGTGCTCGTTTCCGGTTTTGCAAAAAATATGAGCGGCACCATTGAGATATTTGCTACACTTAAAGGTTCATTTAAAACAGAGTGTGCAAGGTGCGGCGGTGAAGCTGAATACAGTTTCAATATTAATTATGTTAATACCGTGGGGGATGGAGAAGAAGAACTTCGCATGGAAAACAATAAGGTTGATTTAACTGATGTTTTTTATGAGGAAATTATCTGCGAAAAACCCATGTGTGTTTTATGTAAGCCTTCCTGCAAAGGGCTCTGTCCTAAATGCGGGAGCAATTTGAATGTTACCGACTGCGGTTGCCCGTCTTTTGAGAGTGATGCAGTCTGGGAAAAACTTAAAAATCTTAATTTGAAAGACGAGGTGTAAATTATGGCAGTTCCAAAGAATAAGACCTCCAAGGCGAGAAAAAACAAAAGAAGAGCTAACTGGAAGCTTTTAATTCCCGGCATGATTAAGTGCCCTAAATGTCAGGCTCTTATAATGCCTCATCGTATCTGCGGTGAATGTGGTTACTACAAGGGTAAGGAAGTTATTAAAAAGGAAGCGTAAGCTGTAGCAAAATACATGTAGCTTATTGTGACCGACCAGCAGGCGGTCACTTTTTCTTTCTTTTATATTTAGGCTTATGAAAGGCTGTGAAAAAATGTTTGATGTTGCTTGTGTCGGCATTTTGGTTGCTGACGTAATTGCAAAACCTGTTGATAAAATTCCCGGAGCAGGTCTTTTGGAAAGAATTTCTTCAATAGAAACTTTCAGCGGCGGTTGTGCTATGAATGCGGGAATTGACATGGCTAAAATTGGACTCGATGTTGCAGTGCTCGGAAAAGTTGGCGAAGATAACTTCGGTGATTTTCTTAAAGGCGAGCTCGTAAAATGGGGAGTAAATGCTGATGGTATTGCAACTGATTTAGAGAATCAGACATCTGCGTCCGTAGTGTTGTCAGCTTCAAACGGTGAGCGTAGCTTTTTACATACCGTTGGTGCAAATAAAACATTTGGTTATGATGACATTAACTGGGATGTTATTGAAAACAGTAATATTGTGTTCATTGCAGGCACAATGCTTATGGACAAAATGGATAATGGTGATTGTGCACGCGTTTTAAAACGCTGCAAAGAAATGGGTAAAACTACTGTTTTGGATACTGCGTGGGATAGCAGCGGAAGATGGATGGAACTTCTTTCTCCATGCATGGAATATATTGATGTATTCCTTCCCTCAATAGATGAGGCAATAGAGCTTGCGGGCGGAGAAACCGACCCTTCAAAGATTGCTGATGTATTCTTTGGCATGGGTATTAAAAGTTGTGTTATAAAACTTGGAAGCCGTGGTTGTTATTTAAGAGAAACAAAGAATAGTGAGGAAATTTTTGTTCCTTGCTTTAAGGCAAATGCCGTTGATACAACAGGTGCAGGTGATAGCTTCTGTGCAGGATTTTTAAGCGGTATGGTTAAAGGTTTAAGTTTTAAAGACTGTGCAGTTTTGGCAAATGCCGTTGGTGCTCATTGTGTAAGTGCAAAGGGCGCATCCACAGGAATAGTTTCTTACGAGAAACTTTGTGAGTTTATAAAAGCAAATTCTTAATTTTAATAGGTTTTAATGTTTTCACCACCATTTTCTGATAAAAGCTTTGAAACTTCCTTTGTCTGATGTGAACTTATATCGCACCTCATAAAAGCATAGGAATTTGGAAGTGAGTCGGATATTTCTTTTGGGAGTTCCTTTTTAAAGGGGTTGATTCCATTTTCAAACCCTAAGGCGGCGGCAACGCTTGCAATCTGTCCCGGTGGATATATGTTACCTTCTTCGGGGTATGTTTGCCCGGGTCCGCTTTGGGTGAAGGGAAGATAAGAATATTCAAAAAAACCACTTGAGGCATTTATGCGTCCGCGATTTACGGTGCTGTTTTTGGGTGAAACGTAAACCTTGTTAATTTCATAACCTGATTCTTTTACCCGATTTGTGGCTACAAAGGCACATTGCTCGCTTGGAAATATACAAGTAAGTGTTGTTTTCATTTTTTTGCTCCTTTCAAAAAAATTAATAATATTTTTTGTTGTTTTTCGGGTAATATGCAGGAAAGAGGGTGGAAATAATAGCTTTTAAAAATTTGTCTTATCCACATTGTTGCAAATATTGTAAGTTTTCTGTTTCGCCCACTGTGAGCAGAGAATGTTTTTGCAGATTTAAAAATATTGTTCCGGCTAATAACGTTTGCAGAAAGTATGCGTTTGACCCTTTTAAGTATAAGGTTCGCAGAGTAAGAACGTTTAAAACAGGTAAATTTAAGCCGGAAGATTTTGAAATTGTATAAATTTATTACATGTTTTCTGGAAAAAATTGAAAAAAAGTAATAGTTTTTTAAAATTTTAACATTTTTTTGAAAAAAAACTTCAAAATTTTAAAAAAACTGTTGAAATTATCTATTAAAAGTGTTACAATACACTTAAGTAAACTAAAGGAGGATATTAAAATGAACAAAACAGAATTAATCGCTGCAATTGCTGACAAAGCAAATCTTACAAAGAAAGATGCCGGTGAAGCATTAGACGCGCTCCTCGGTACTGTTGCAGATGCTTTGAAGAAAGGTGAGAAAGTTTCCGTTGTAGGTTTTGGTACATTCGAAACACGTCACAGAGCTGCTCGCAAGGGTAAAAACCCACAGACAGGCGCTGAAGTTAACATTCCTGCAGCTAACGTTCCTGCTTTCAAAGCTGGTAAAGCTTTAAAAGAAGCTGTAAAATAATTAAATTACTTATCAAAATTAAACCGTTTTGCATATTGCAGAGCGGTTTATTTTTTGTCCGTTGACACAAATGAAGAACTGTGATAAAATTAGATTATCTGAAAATAAAATTTAGTTAATGGTAATAAAATGATTGTGACAAAGAAAGACATAATAACAGAACTTGAAAAATTTAATATACCATATGGTAGTCCGGTTATTGTTCATACTTCCTTAAAATCAATAGGCGAAATTGAAGATGGGGCAGAGGGACTTCTTTCTGCTATGGTTGAGTATGTTACTTCCCGCAGGGGACTTTTATGCGTTCCTACACATACGTGGGATACACTAAGGCTTGATTTAAGAAAAGCAGAAAGCTGCATTGGTATTTTGCCCAAAATTGCCGCAGCCAGAAAAGACGGCGTGCGAAGCCTTCATCCCACACACTCTATAACCGTTTTTGGAAACAGAGAACGTGCGAAAAAATTTGTTGAAAAGGAAAGATTTTCAGATTCACCTGTAAATCCTGAAGGATGCTATGGTAATTTTTACAGGGAAGATGGATATGTTCTTTTGTTGGGTGTTGACCATACAAAAAACACATTTTTACATTGTGTTGAGGAAATTATGAAAGTTCCGGGCCGCCTTACTGATGAAAGAATTAAAGCCGAAATTGTTTATAAAGACGGCTTGAGGGAGAAAAGGTTACTTTACTGGTTTGATGAAAGTGAAATTCCTGATGTCTCTTTAAATTTCGGGAAATTTGAAGAAGCATTTGAATATCACGGTTGTATTCAAAGAGGGAAATTAGGAAATGCAAAAACTCAGCTTTGTAATGCAGCAAAAATGAAAAACGTTATGCAGCTTATTTATAAAAATGCAGGCGGTTCAGAGCTTCTGGCAGACAATTTGCCGCTCGATGGAAGACTTTATAAAACTTTTGGAAGGAAAGATTAATATTGAAGCACATTTTAAAAAATGCCGCAAAGGTTTTTGGGATAAAAATTGCGGTCAGCTTTATTTTTATAGCTTTTATGCTATCGTTTACATGGCTTTTTGATTATAAGTTAGGGTATATTATTTATAGTGTTTTAGGACTTGCCATATTACTCGGCTGGTTTTTCTCAGTCTTTAAGGCAGAAGGAAGAAAACTTTCAGCAAAGAACAAACATATGGGTTTTCTATATGGTGCAGTATGCGAAATAATTTCGCTTTTTATGCTTTTTTCCATGCTCTTATTTAAATCGGTATTTAAACCTTTTAACATCGCATACTGGGTTTTAAATGCCCCATTTAGCGGTTTCTTTAAAGCGGATGCAAAACTTTTTCTTATGACGAGTATGTCACCCGGATATGTTTTGCCTATCATAATTATTCCTCTTATTTGCGGAATTGGATATTATTTTGGTTATAACAAATATGAGTTTAGCGGAAATATTTTAAATAAACTTGTTTATAAGGACGAAGAAGGTGAAACTTATGAAAAAGAAAAGTAAAACATATGCAAGATACTGTATGGGAAATTTATGGCTTTTATTTTTTGCTGCGGCAAATATAGCCACTCTTTTTCTTCCATATATTGTGGGAAATGAAAGTATATTGCCAATAAATTTCTTAAACGGAAGTGCGGGGAAAATTACAGGTGTGTTTTCTCTTATGTTTATTGCACTTAAAGTGTTGCCGTCACTTTTTTCATTTATTATTCAAATTTACCCTGCCGATGCTATAAAAAAATACGTTGTTACATGTTTTGTGTCACTATGGCTTTCTGCAGGTGAAGCACTTTCTCTTGTGATTTTGATGCAAAGGTATGAAGGCGGTATAGGCTTAGGTTTTATTTTTGGTATGATTTTGGCAGTATTGATTTTAGTGCTTTGCCTTGTTTTTACAAAAATAAATAAAGCACCTGCCACACACAAGAAAATGGTCTGGTACAGGGGCTTTAATAAAATAGCACTTCTTGTTTTAATGCCATGTGCTACTGCGCTTACTGTTGGTATAATTATGTTTGCATCTCTTGTTTTCAGATTTCCTTTTATGACAATGCTGGGTATTATTTGCCTTTGGGCAAGTCTTGTAATTTGCAGCGTAGTAGCAGTTTTAACACTGTACGGGAAATATAGGTCAGGTATGCTTTACTATCTTGTTGCGTTTTTGAGTGCAGTTTCAATAGTTTCGCTTTGCTGGTCTCCAAATGTTGTAGTTATGTTGGCTGGAGTAATATTAGCCTCGATAGCAGGAATATTTTGTCTGATGCTCGGCGGAGTCAGCAAAAAGTATTTTTAATTTTTACATCTTATATCAATAATATGTGTAGGTACTTCTAAAATTGATGCAATTTTGTCAGCACTGTAACCTTCGTACTGCATCAAAAACTCGTCGGGGAAGAGAAGGTATGAGGCAAAAAGATTTGCCTGCTGTTCATATTTTTCCTTAAGCATGTAAGTGTTCTGATGCATGAAATTAATATTGAGATTAGGATGCATTATTGCGTGACCTATCTCATGTGCTAAAGTAAGCTCTTTCATTTTAAGTGAGAGCTTTTCGTTTATATGAATGCTTTTTACATCGAATGCAGTAGAATAATATCCGTTAATTGTTCCAAGATTTTCAAAATAAATGTAAAAGCACATTTTATCTGCAAGCTCGTAAGGGTCTCTTGTCCCGTATTTTGAGACCAGGTTATTAACTACGGACAAGGGTTTCATTTGATACCTCCTTATTTGTGCACATGAGAGTTTAACTCTATGTACTTAAGATTTTGATTTTGAAATAATTTTTGCCATTCTTATACTGTTTTCAATACTTGCCTTTAAAAGTTCACGTGTTTCCGAGTCGATAATTTCACCGTCAAACATCAAAGCCTCGGATTCGAGTTTTAATAGGCAGTTTTTAAGCATAAGAGATATATCTTTTTTATCCTTTTCGGAAAGTTCATCATCAGTTATTTTTTCCTCAAATATGCTTTCCATTTTGAAAATGGCACTCTGAGGAATTTTTTTTGTTGTACCTGTTTCGTATCTTTGCAACGTAGATTTCGCAATTCCTGTTTTATCTGCCAATTCTTGCAGACTTAAGTTGTTTCTTTCCCTTAAAAGTTTTATCTTTCGATACATTTTCTCACCTCTTGTTCCCATTATAGCACACGTGTTTCAAAAATGCAACATATTTTTTAAAAAATCTCAAAAATGGGTTGACAAACTTAAAGGTTTATAGTATAATTTAGAAAAATTTGGAATTTTTTTAGTTTAAAAATCCCAAAAATGGGACAAATAAGGAGGCGGTATTTTTGGCTAAAGAGGCAGAAGTTTCAAATTTTCTTGAGCTTTTATACAAATATGTATGTTTGTCGGGAAATCTCAGTCGTATCAAAAATGAGATAGGGATAAGGAGGGCAATAGTATTAAAAACATTTTTATGCGAATATCTGGAATGTGAAGGGCAGGATGTACGCGCGCATGCAAAAAAATTTTTGGATAACATGCCGGAGTTTGCCAAGTAACAAGCGAGGGGGAGTAAAGGTGAATGTATCAGATTTTTTTAGCGAAGGAAGAAGAGTTGAAATGGAAACCAAAGCATTGCAGGCAGCGCTGTTAAGGCTTGCCGAAGAAGTAAAAATAAACCGCGGGAACAGAGAAATATTTTTAAGCTACCTTACTCTTAAAGGTGATATTTCATCACGCTGTGCAAGGCTTATGAAGATAAAAGAGGAAATATGTGATATTATAAAAAGAATAGATGACCCTATTTGCAGAACACTTCTTACATATCGCTACATTAACGGAGAAACAATGGAAAAGACGGCACTCATTATGGAGTATGACGAAAGGCATCTTTATCGTCTGCATAAAAAGGCATTAAAATTAGCGGAAGATGTAATAAAAAACGACAAGGAGCTATGATAAAATCACAGCTCCTTGTCATTTATAGATAAAGTGTTTCTCCGGGATTTATTTTTATTACTTCATTATTGTATGAAAACCAGAGAGTGTGTGCAGTAGGGTTTATAACTATTTTGTTGTCAACGGAAACTATTATTTGTTTTAAAGCAGTAACATAATCATATATTTCAATATTTGTTGCGTACCATATATCGGAATTTCCTGAAACTTTCTGACAAAGCTTTTCCATATAATCCCAGTTGTTGTCACGGTCAAATTCAAAAGAATGCCCCCAGATATAGAAAAGAAAACCGCTCTGAAAATCCCAGTTTAAAAATTTATCAATTATTTTCATTGCACTATTATGATGGCAGGTTGGGTTCCATTTGAGAAAATTTTCAGGTATTGCCCATCCGTAGGTTGAATTTGCAGTTCTGCTATATGCAATGCCGCATGAGTGTATTGCATTTATCGATTCTTCATCAAAAAGCCCATTGGCATAACTCATCCCTCTTACAGGGTAACCAACTATTTTTTCAAGGGCACGTCTGTCCTCTAAAACCTCTGCCATAATATTACATGAGGGAAGTTGGGTGAGGGTATGATGCATAGTGCCATGTACTGCGACCTCATGGTTTTTATAAACCTCTGAAACTTCATCTGCCGGAATAACATCACCTGTGCCCATCAGCCCGGAATTCAGGTGAAAAGTTCCGCGAATATTGTATTTGTCAAAGATTTCAATCAGTTTTTTGTCACTTTGAACACCATCGTCATAGCTCATCGTGATGCATTTTCTTACTCCGCCATAAAAGCGGTCAAATTTAATCATAATAAACACCTCATCCGTAATTTTATCACAGAGATGTATATTAATCAACAATAAATTTAGTTATAGGAAAATGTGAAAAAAAAGATATGAATTTGTATAAAAAAAGAGATTGAAAATTCAGAAAAAATATTGTATAATGAATCAAATATATTTATATCAGGAGGAATTGGTTTATGGAAAAGAGCAGAATAAAATTAGGTTACTGCCCTACACAGAGAGAGGTTTTCAGCCGTGAAGCGGCAATTGAATACAGAAAGAAAATAAAAGACAAAATAAGTAAATTTGATATTGAAATTGTTGACATAGAAGATATTGCAGCACATGGACTTTTATATGAATATGCAGACAAAGAAGCTGTTTTAAAAAGATTTAAAGAGAATGGTATTGATGCTATCTTTTTCCCGCATTGTAATTTCGGCTCTGAAAATCTTGTTGCAGAAGTTGCATCAGAGTTTAAAGTTCCTGTGCTTATATGGGGACCACGAGATGACATGCCTGATGAAAATGGTTTTCGTAACAGAGACTCACAATGCGGAATGTTTGCGACAGGAAAATCACTCAGAAGATGCAATGTAAACTTTACATATATACCAAATATTGCACTTGAAGATGAGCGATTTGACGCAGAATTTGACAAGTTTTTGAGAACTGCAAACGTTGTAAAGGCAATTAAAAATCTCAAAATTTTGCAAATTTCCACAAGACCCATGCCCTTTGGTTGTGTTACTTGCAACGAAGGTGAGCTTGTTGAAAAATTTGGAATTCGCATAGTGCCCGTAACCTTACAGGATGTTAAAAAGGAAGTTGATGCAGTTAAAACAGAAAACGGAGCAGAACTTTCAGAAACTGCAAAATTTATATCTTCTCATAGCTGTGAAGGTAATTTAGATGAGCAGATTTTACTTGTTGCAGCTTTAAAAGTGGCAATAAAAAGACTTTGTCAGAAATTCAGTTGCCGTGCGGCTGCAATTCAGTGCTGGGATTCTTTACAGGATATTTTTGGAATTATGCCATGTCTTGCAAACTCACTTTTAACTGATGAAGGAATTCCTGTTGCATGCGAAACCGATATTCACGGTGCAATAACTGCAGTTATGGCACAGGCTGCTACATTTGACAAGGAGCCACAGTTTTTTGCAGACCTTACAATCCGTCATCCTCAAAACGACAATGCAGAGCTTTTGTGGCATTGCGGAAACTTTCCTTATTCTCTTGCAAAAAACAAAAAAAATGCGACAGTAGGCAGAAACCTTTACAATGCGGACAAATGCTTTGGTATATGCCAGTGGGAGCTTAAAGAGGGGCATCTTACAGTTTTGAGATTTGACGGTGACAGAGGAGAATATAGTCTCTTTATCGGAGAAGGGGATACTGTTGAAGGACCCAAAAACGTTGCAAGCTATGTGTGGATAGAAGTTTCCGATTGGGAAAAATGGGAAAGAAAATTTGTTGAAGGACCATATATTCACCATGTTTCAAGCATTTACGGTTCATATAGCGATGTGTTCAAAGAAGTTTGCAAATATATTGACAATTTAAGTGCAGATTACACAGAGTAATGTGAAAGGAAACAAAAATACCATGAATAAAAATCGTGAAAGCCAGGGGAATAATGATGTTTACACCATTATTGAAAAATGGTATAAAAAGCTCGAATTTCCATGTATTTATGATGCTGAGTTTTATGATGCCCTTAAAAACATTAAAATTTCCGATGCAATCAGTATTGAAAACTATGATTTGTCGGAGCAGGACGGAAAAAGAAACCTTCTTTCGTTTTTGTATTTATGCGAAAATCTTAAAAAGCGTTATGATGAGGCGGGAATTGACGAAGAAATTTTAATGGGTACTCTAAACGATATAAAAATATGGTGTGAAGTATGGAGCGAAATTAAAGGCGGACTTTATCTTGGTGAACTTCCGTGGCTCTCACACACATTTAAAATGAAACTATTTAAAATTGGCTCTTTAGAATACTATCTTGGGGTTGCAGGTGAAGATTTTAGCGAATATGGAATTTCAAAAGGCGAAAATGTTATTGAAGTACATATTCCGAAAGGTGCTGACTTATCTCTGGAAAGCTGCAAAAAATCTCTCGGAATGGCAAAAGAATTTTTTGACAAGTATTATCCCGAGCACAAGTATGAGTATTTTACATGCCATTCATGGCTTATGGACCCGACTTTAAAAGAATTTTTAAAGCCTGAAAGCAAAATAATGCAATTTCAAAATCTTTTTAATGTTATTAAAAAAGATAAAAATGATGCGATTTTGCGTTATACTTTCAAATGGAATACAACAAAAGGAACTCTCGGAGGCACACCTGCTGCATCTTCTTTTGCTGAAAAAGTTAAAAAATATGTTTTGTCAGGCGGAGAATTTTATGAAGGTTACGGAATAATTAAAAAATAAGTTTAAAACAAGAAAAAGCTATAGCGACTTTGCTATAGCTTTTTTCATGCATAGAAATTAATAAAAAATCTTTAAAAACTTGATTTTCTAATGAGGATATGGTATAATTAAACAGAGTGTATACTAAAATGCTATAAGTATACATTGATTACAATAATTTTGAAGGAAGATGCATATAAATGGCAACAACTTACGAGAGAAAAAAAGAAAAACAAAGTAATATTTGGTATAGCGTCATTGCGGCATTTTTAATATGCTCAGTGTTTTTGGCCATGGTTGCGTCGTTTTATTTTGCTGCGGAGGATGAGGCATATGAAATGCTTCATATTCAGACAAAGCAGATTAAAGACGATTTGATTTTACAGCTTAAATCTGACAGAGAAAATCTTTCTACCATGGCAAACTTTGCTTCGAAGCTCTATGCCGGTGGCGAAAGCTATAGCCTTATGTTTGATTCCTTTAAACCTATCGGACTTTTTTCCAGAATAGGAATACTTACTCCTGAAGAACAATTTATCACAAAAGATGGAACTTATGACTTAAAGGGAAAGATATCATTTGAAGAACAGGCCCTTTTGGGAGAACATATTACAGGAAGAACATATAGTTATTCAATCCCCGATGAGGAAGTAGTCCGCAGTTCTGTTCCGTTTAAGGTTAATGGGAGAATTGTAGGTATTATGTATGGCATTATAAAGATTGAAACTATCAATAAGAAGTATAGTACCATGGCAAAAGAACTTGATGCTCAGCTTTTTGTTTATAATAAGGAAAACGGAAAGTTTATAATAGATACAATAAATGAAAATCCGGGAGAACTTTCTGAACTCAAGACCAGAAAATATAATGACGAGTATTCCTATGAGGCTTTGACAACTACTGATAAAGGGTTTACTTCCTTTAAATCAATCCGGACAGGTGAAGATTTGTATGTCCATTATTCTACAATAGAGGATTTCAACTGGGGTATTATGCTTGCCCGTTATGAAACTCAGGTGTTTGCAAAAACTCATAGAACATCTCAAATTTTGCTTTTTATTTTTATTACAATCGTTTTGATTATAGCAATTTATCTTGAATTGATATTAAGAAGTGAGAAAAACAGAGCAAAATTAAATTTAGAGTCTTCATCTATCAGACACCTTCTTCTGGAGATAAACCAGCAACATGAAAATATAAATTCAGCTCTTAAAAGAATAAAGGAATTCTCAAATGCAAGGTCCTGCTTTTTTGCAGATACAGATGGAGAGGATTATGACTATATTAAACCTTCTCTGGTGCAAAAACGTTTGCACGGTGACGAAAGAAAATATTTGGTAGGAGAACTTTTTAAGTACGTCGCAAATATTAATCTTAATAGTTCATCTACAGGATTTATGCGAATTATTCCAAATTTACACCTTTTAAAAACAAATCCGAAATTATATCACTTTTCTTTAGAGCATAATATTAAAGATATATCTTTTGCGATTATTGCAGACAAGAATAATCATGTCAGCATTCTCGGTACAATTAACCCAAAGAAAAGTTCTATAGCAAGAAAACTTATTGAAGATGTTGCCATTTGTTTCTCTATTGCCATATATAACAGAAAACACCTTAACAAAACAGAAATTACTGCAACAACTGATGCTCTTACGGGAGCATTAAACCGCGTGGCGTATAAAAAGGACATTTTAGTATTTGACGAAGAAAAGCCTAAAGAATTTTCATGTGTTTATATTGATGTTAACGAGCTACATTTAATAAACAATAAATATGGACATGCTGCAGGCGATGAAATGCTTATTTATGTCTCAAACACTTTAAAAGAAGTATTTTTTGGTCATACTATTTATCGTATGGGCGGCGATGAGTTTTTAGTATTTATAAAAAATACAAAACAGGAAACTGTCAAACAAAGTGTTGAAACATTTATTGAGCAGTTAAAGCCAAAGGGATATCATGTTGCTATCGGTATATCTTACAGAACGCAGAATTCTAACTGTGAAGAAATGGTACGTGAAGCTGAAATCAGAATGTATGAAGCAAAGGCACAGTATTATCAGAATAAAGACATTAGCAGTGTGTCCGAAGATAAAGACAAGAGCTTTGTATATTCAAAAACAGGTATCAAAGAAATTGATACTATGATATCAGTACTTAAAGAGCATTATAATGGTATTTACAGTGTCTCTTTGGAAACTGATAATGCTCACAGGATTTTGATGCCAGCTTATCTTGGATATAAAGAAGATGAAGAAAACTTCTCAAAATTATTGATAAAATACATAAATGACATTGTGCATCCAGATTCACGCAGAGCTGTGATGAGCTTTTTGAATTACGATGCGATAAAAAGACAGATGTCAGAAGGTAAAATTCCTTCAATTACATATAAGAAAGTACATGGGGAAACGGTTACACTATGTGTGTATAATTTGACCGACGACAATGACAATGTAAAAGATACTCTCTGGGTTTTTGCAAAAGCTTAATAAAGAGAAAAATGAGTGTGAAAATCAATGAACAGTGTTTTTAAAAAAGACCTTTACAGATATTACGGAGAAAGCGGAGAACCTTTTCTCAAAAAGGTATTAAGACCGCTTGAAATAAAATACATATCTGTGTTTAGAAAAGCGAATATGTGTAAAGTTCTTCCCTTAAAGGTTTTTTATATGTTAAGACTTATGTATCTGTCCCATAAAACTCAAATCCAGATACCTGCAAGGACAAGAATAGGGGAAGGATTTTATATCGGGCATCTTGGTCGGGTGATAATTCATCCCGATGCTGTGTTGGGGAAAAATATAAATATCGGCACGGGTGTTACAATAGGAATGGAAAACCGTGGGGAGAGAAAGGGAATACCTCAAATTTCAGATAATTGCTGGATTGGGACAAATGCAGTTATTGTAGGTAATATTAAAATCGGGAGCGATGTTCTTATAGCACCGCTTACTTATGTGAATTTTGACGTTCCCGACCACAGCATTGTTATTGGAAATCCCGGGAGAATAATTCCAAAAGAGAATGCTACTGCGGATTATATTTGCAACTGCATATAGTATGGGGGTGCACTTTGGCTGATAAAGATACCAGAATAAAAAATAACCTGATATCCTCGCTTGTATATCAGGTAGTGCTTATAACGCTGAGTTTTCTTCTGCCGAGGCTTTATCTTGAGAATTTTGGCTCGGAAGTCAACGGTGTTTTGCAGTCGATAAAACAGATTTTTACATATATGTGGATTTTAGAGGCAGGAGTAGGACTTGCTACAACTCAGGCACTTTATAAAAGAATTGGGGAAAGGGATTATAAGAGTGCAAATTCAGTTCTTTCCGCAACTAATTCTTATTACATTAAAACAGGAATAATATATCTTGTCTTAGTGCTTATTATTGCGGGGGGTTATGCTTACCTTATTCCTACATCCATAAATAGCACAATACTTTTCTTTCTGGTGATACTCAATGCCGTGCCAGGGTTATTTAGCTATTTTGTTCAGGCAAAATATAGAATACTTATGGAGGTTGACGGCAGGAAGTATGTTTTAAATAACGCAGAAACAATTGTTCAGCTTGCATCAAATGTGGGCAAAATACTTGTTTTGTTGCTTACTGACAGCCTTATTCTTATTCAGCTTGTTTATTGCATAATTGCTCTTATTCAGCTTGTATTTTTATATTTTTATGCAAAACGCAGATATAAGTGGCTTGATTTAAAGGCAAAACCTGACTTTGAGGCTATTTCGCAGAAAAACTCGGTTTTGGTACATCAGCTTTCAGGATTGGTATTCAGTAATACTGATGTACTTCTTATTTCCGCTTTGTGCGATTTTAAGACAGTGAGTATTTATACTATATATAATATATTTTTCTCGCAAATGCAAAACTTTATAACGAGCATAGTTTCGTCATTTACATTTGCGCTTGGGCAGATGTTTCATACTGACAGAGAAAGGTTTGACAAACTGTTTAACGTATATGAAACCTTTTACATAATGGCAACTTGTATTATTTATACTCTTATGGCAGTTTTTCTACTTCCGCTCATACAGATATATACAAGCGGAATAAACGATGCCGAGTATTCAAATGTATTTCTGGTATTGCTTTTTGCTATTATGAATTTGATGGCTAATTTTAAACTTCCTGGGAACGTTGTTATTGAATATTCAGGAGATTTTGAGAAAACACGTTCCTATGCAATATGGGAAATGATTATAAATATTACAGTTTCCGTTATAGCAATTATATGTATAGGAATATGCGGTGCGATACTCGGAACCATTGCGGCGCTTTTGTACCGCGGGATAGTGACAATTTACTTTTCGAACAGGAAAGTTTTAAAAAGAAGTCAGATGTGTACATACAAAATCTTAATTTCAAACGGTATGGTTTTTGCTTTGGTTATGGTAATATTTTTTGTTGACACATTCAGCGGAGTATCCTTTTTAAAACTTATGATTTACGGAGTTATAAATTCAATATGGATTGTTTTGTTATACTTATTTGTAAATTATGTATTTAACAAATCTGCTTTTAAGACTATTTTGCAAATATACAGGGGGAATAAAAAGGTATGACTATTCCAAAAGTAATATATTATTGCTGGTTCGGAAAAGGGAAAATGACGCATCTTTCCGAAAAGTGTATGGAAAGCTGGAAGAAATACTGTCCTGATTATAAAATAGTTTGCGTGAATGAAGAAAATTTTGATATAAATCAAAACAAATATGTAAAGGAAGCATACGATGCAGGTAAATGGGCCTTTGTAAGTGATTTTGCGAGACTTAAGGTGCTTTATGACAATGGCGGAGTTTATTTCGATACGGATGTTGAACTTATAAAGCCTATTGATAAACTTATTGAAGAAAAAGGCTTTATGGGATTTGATGATAACGGCATTATTTCAACGGGGCTTGGCTTTGCCTGCGAAAAAGGGAACAAACTTATTGAAGCATTACTAAGAGATTATGACGAGATACCTTTTGTTCTTCCTGATGGAACCTATGATTTAACCCCTTGTCCTGAAAGAAACACAAAAACTATGCAAAGACTTGGAATGGATATCAGTAAACAAAACCAGATTTTTATGGGGGTACAAATGCTCCCAGAGGATTATCTTTGTCCGATGAAATATTATACAGGGAAAAAAATAATAACAAAGAACACTTATTCTATTCATCATTTTTGTGCATCATGGATTTCCCCGACGGCAAAGAGGACTTTGCTTTTAAAACGCATTATAGGCGTAAAGCTATATGATAAACTGTACGGAAAATTTTTATATAAACTTAAATGGTTGGAGTGGTAGGTTTGCCTGAAAAAGCGCTGAAAAAACTGAATACGTATATTCTTCCTCAATGGAGGGTTTGTTTTGTTTCGGCTTTTATTGTGGGACTTTTGGCTCATTTATATAAAATAACAAACTGGCTTCCTAATTGGGATTCTTTAGTGTTTCGCTACGATGCGCAGAATATGATTTCACTTGGAAGATGGTTTTTGCCCGTTGTTTGCTCGCCCAGCTCTTTTTATGATTTACCGTTTTTGAATGGCATTATAGCAATTCTATTTCATGCTTTTGGAGCTGTGTGCATTTGCAAAATTCTGAATGTACAGAAAAAAATTACCGCTTTTTTAATAGGAGCAGTAATTGTTTCATTTCCCACGGTAACATCTGTTATGATGTACGGCTATGTGGCAGACGGTTACAGTATAGCATTTTTTCTTTCTTGTCTTGCGGCTCTTTTTATGACAAATGAGAAACCGAGATACATGCTTTCGGCTTTACTTATTGCATTTTCAACAGGTATCTATCAGGCATATATAACCGTTACAATAATGCTTGTACTTCTAAAACTTATTGATGAAATAATTTATAGCAGGACATCTTTTGGAATTGTTTTGAAAAAAAGCGTTCTTATGCTTTTAACGGGAATTTTAGGTGTGGCGTTATATGGAGTTATTCTTAAAATTTTGCTCCTGATTTTTTCCGCAAATTTACTTGATTATCAGGGAATTAATGAAACGGCATCACTTTCAAATATAGATTTTCCCGGCTCTCTTTATGTTATAAAGGAAACTTTTTTAAATTGCTTTTTTGATTTATCGGAAGGCATAAACTTATATGTTCTACTCAATACTTTTGCATTTTTGTTTACGCTTGCCCATTACCTCAAATACATAGTAAAAAATAATCTATATAAAAATATTGTCAATATTTTACTCTTGCTTATTCTTGGTGTTATGCTTATAATGGGGGCAGGGGTATTGGCTTTTGTAAATGCAGGAGTTGATTATCACAATCTGATGCTTATGGGCTACTCGGTGTTTTATCTCTTTTTCCTCATTCTTTATGAAAGAGGAGAGAATAAAAGCACAAAGTGCTGGATTATTCTTATAATTGCTTTGATGATAATTTCGAACCAGGTGGTTATATCAAATATAAGTTATCATAAGGCACAAATGGCATATGAAAAATCTTACGGAGTTTTAGTTCGCATAGCCGACAGGATAGACAGGACTGAAGGGGCAGAGAAGTGCGACAAAATTTTAGTCATTGGCGCACTTGATAACAGCGAGGGTTATAGTGTTAATCTTCCACCGGATATTACTGGAATTACAGACGGATATATAATACGTTCAGATGACGAAACAGTTGGACAAAGTGTACTTTGCAGTGCTCTTTCAGATTATTGCGAAATGGATTATGATTTCGTAAGCGGAGAAGAAAAAAGAGCGCTTTTACAAAGAGAAGATGTCAAATCCATGAAAAAGTGGCCATCTGAGGACTGCATAGCAGTTATAGATGATATTGTAGCTATTAAATTGGGTACTGAAGGTGAAAATTAAGTGATATATTTTTGTGCTGACGATTATGGGTTATGTCATAGTGCATCTGCAAACATACAAAAGTGTATAGATGAAGGGGGACTTAATAAAGTCAGTATATTCCCAAACTTTGAACATATTGACCTTAATAATAAAAATATCAGGTTATCCCTGCATTTAAACCTTGTTGAAGGCAAGTGCATGGCTGAGGCCGATAAAATAACTTTACTTGCAGACAAAAACGGAAACTTCAAACACACATTTACGGGACTTTTAAAACTTAATTTATTCCATGGAAAAGAGCTTGAGGCTCAGGTTTATAATGAAATACGGACACAGGTATCATTTTGGAAAAGTATTTTACCTGAAAATGTATCATTTTGCATAGACAGCCATCAGCATACTCATATGATTCCTGCCATATTCAAAGCATTAATCCGTGTTTTGGAGGATGAAAAAATAGATTTGGAATACATGCGTGTCCCCGCAGAGCCGTTGTTACCATATATAAAAACGCCGTCGCTTTATTTTACATATGACGCAGTAAATATTATTAAACAATGGCTGCTGAAACTCCTGTGGCTGATTAATAAAAACAGAGCGGAAAAATACAAAATACCAACGTCGTATTTTATGGGGATACTCTTTTCTGGAAAAATGGACGAAAAAAGAGTAAGTAAAATTTTGCCAAAGTATATAAAAATGGCAGAAAAAGACAAAAGAGATATAGAAGTTTTATTTCATCCGGGTTATTTAAGTAAGAATGAAGCTGATTTTGAAAACAAAAATATAGTATTCGAAGAATTTTATTTCTCTGAAAACAGAAAAACAGAATTTAACTGTTTAATGAAAATAACAGAAGGAAGTGTTCATAATGCCTTACATTGATGGGGAAAAAGTAGATGAGAAAACAAGGGAAAAACTTGAAATGATTATTGAAAAATCATATGGCTCGTACTGGAAAAAGAAAAGGCTTTTTGACATCTTTTTTGCTACACTTATTTTGCTTTTTTTCCTGCCGCTGATGATTATAATTTCAATTATCATTGTAATTGACGACCCAAGTGCGGGGCCTTTCTACAAGCAGATAAGAGTAGGCAGGCATGGAAAAGAATTTTATATGTATAAATTCAGGACTATGAAGGCAAATGCTGACAAAATGATTGAACAGCTTGCAAAGCAAAACGAAATGGACGGGCCTGTGTTTAAAATAAAGGAAGACCCGCGTATAACAAGGGTCGGAAAGTTTTTAAGAAAAGTTTCTCTTGACGAGCTTATGCAGTTTTTCAATGTTTTAAAGGGCGATATGACTTTGGTAGGGCCGAGACCTCCGCTTCCGAGAGAGGTAAAGTACTATACTGATTATCAAAGGCTGAGACTTTTAGTTACTCCCGGTATTACCTGCACATGGCAGATTCACGAAAACAGAAACGATGTACCATTTGAACAGTGGGTTGAAATGGATATAGAGTACATACAAACAAGGACATACTTAAATGATATAAAGATTATGCTTAAGACACCTATAGTTATGCTGACAGCTACAGGAAGATAATAGGAATTTGGAGTGAGAAAAATGAAAGTTGCTATGATTGGGCACAAGGTGGTTCCCTCAAGGCGCGGAGGAATAGAAAATGTGTTAACTACTCTATGCCCTATGCTCGTTGAGATGGGAATTGATGTTACCTGCTACAACCGCTCATCGGACAAGGTTGAAAATGAATATGTGGGCACCGTGAAAAACAATATGTATAAGGGTGTAAAAATCAAAAAGGCCCCAACCATAAATTTCCGCGGTTTTGCCGCAATGATAGCGTCATTTACTGCAGCAATTTCTGCATCTTTTCGTAAGTATGATGTTATTCATTTTCATGCGGAAGGACCCTGTGCGGCACTCTGGATACCTAAACTTTTTGGCAAAAAGTGCGTGGCTACTGTTCACGGACTTGACTGGCAGAGAGAAAAATGGGGTAAAGGATTTGCCTCAAAATATATAAAGTTTGGAGAAAAAATCCTTGCAAAATATGCAAACGAGGTTATAGTGCTGAGTCAAGCAGCTTATGATTATTTCAAAGAAACATACGGCCGTGAAACTACCATTATTCACAACGGAATAAACCGTCCCGTGAGAAAAGATGCTGAGATTATCACGGAAAAGTACGGACTTTTGAAAAATGAATATATATCGCTGGTATCAAGGCTGACTGCCGAAAAGGGCGTTCATTATCTCATTGATGCATATTCTAAAATAAACACTGATAAAAAACTTGTTATCGCAGGAGATACAAGTGATACTGATGCTTATGTGGAAAGCCTTAAGAAAAAAGCAGAAGGGAATCCAAATATTATTTTTACAGGTTTTATATCGGGCGATACTTTAAATGAAATATATTCAAATGCTTTTATAAATGTGTTGCCATCGGACCTTGAGGGAATGTCTTTATGTCTTTTAGAGTCACTTGCATATGGTAATGCTCTCCTTTGTTCGGATATACCTGAGAACACATCGGTTGCAGGGGACAAGGCAATTTACTTTAAAAAGGGAAACGTGTCTGATTTAGCAGAGAAGCTTCAATTGCTTTGTGATAGCAATGAACTTGTTGATAAAATCAGAGAAGGTGCAGACGAATTTATTTTAAACAAATATAACTGGCGAGACGTTGCAAAGGCAACTATAAGTCTCTATGAAAAATAAAGGTAAAGGTTTGTTTGATATGGATAACATGAAACATTTTGATGATATGGAAAGGAATCAGGAACATATCCTGGAACTTTTTAAAAAAGTGGCAACCAATGAATGTTACAATATCTGGGCAGATACATTTGATATTGAGATTATTGATGAAAAACACATTACGGTTGTTTATCATGGCCATGAAAAATTTAAAGAGTTTAAAAAAGAATGCAAAGATGCGCTTTTTTCCAGCATATGGTCGGTACTTGGTGACGACAAGAAAATAAAAATATCTAAAAAAGAAAATCGCAAAGAACTTCATCCAAAAGTAAAAAAGAACATTAAAGCTGTGAATTTCTTTGCTATCGGCATGATTTTTGTTTGCTTTGCAACAGCCATAATAATTATTATGTGTAGTTATATCGGCAACAGGAATTTCAGGGAAACTTTTTATAATGTGAGCAGTATCAAGGTTGATAGTCCTGTACGCGTTATTCAGTTGTCGGATATGCATGGTGCATCTTATGGTAAAAACAATCAAAAGCTTATTAAACGCGTTAAAGCCTTAGAGCCTGACGTAATAATCTTAACGGGCGATATCGTAAATTCCGCCAAAGATGATGCTGAGTATGCTGTGACTTTAGGGCGTGAGCTTTCAAAAATTGCTCCTTCATATTATATATATGGTAACAACGAAGTGGAAAGTATTTATGGTTTTTCATTTGTTGAGGAAGAGCTTGACAAAAAATTCGGATTTACAAGTGACAACCGTGACGAAACAAAACTTCTTGAAATAAAAGATTCTTTTGAGGAAAAACTTGAAAAGGCGGGCATAAAAGTCCTGAAAAACGAAAAGGACACAATAAATGTTAAAACAATGACCATTGATGTTTACGGAGTTTTAAATTCAAACCCGTCATCATTCTGGTCTTATTCGGAGAAAGCATTCGGGGATTATATTTATCAAAATCCCGATAATCTAAAAATAACTGCAGTGCATGAGCCTTTT
This sequence comes from Clostridia bacterium, assembly GCA_045656005.1. Lineage (GTDB taxonomy): Bacteria > Bacillota > Clostridia > UMGS1883 > UMGS1540 > JAZNQN01. Next base: position 11,240 of record JAZOQG010000083.1, on the reverse strand, counting down.
ATCTTCGAAGAGTTTCAACCTGAATTTTGGGGGGATTTGATGATAGCAGGTCACACACACGGCGGTGTTATGAGAATTCCTGTGCTTGGTACCTTGTACACACACGAAGGAGGTCTGTTTCCAGAACGTGGAGGAAGATTTGTATATGGAAGATATGTCGCTGCCGGAAAACCTCTTATAGTAAGCGGTGGACTTGAAAATTCAAATCTTTTACGTATTAATAATGAACCCGAATTGGTTATTATTGATATTAATAAATTTTAATTTCGGGAGGGGATAGAAAATGATTACCGGAATACTTCAAAAATTAATTGTTTTAATCGTTGGTGCGCTTTTTGTGTTTTCGGCAACAAGAATATTTTTGCGTTTTAAAAATGTCAATCCTACAGAACGCAAACAGATTTTTAAAACTGCAGAATATTTTAATGCATGGGTAATTCTTTTGTGTTTTATTGTTACTATGTTTTATGGGATTTTTAATCACTTTGAACTCAAAAAGTCTGTTCATGCAATAGTTTCCTTAAATTATTCAGAAGCATCGCAGGCACAAAATTCAAATGGTACCAGATACAATATGGCAGAAATTATCAGCGATGAAGTTGTTGAGAAAGCTATAAAAAAAGGTGCACTCGAAGATGTGACGGTAAAGGAACTTAAAAATTGTCTTGTGGTTTACCCTTGCGTACAGGGGGGAGTCGGAGATGAGTCGGAGTACCATATTTCCACGGAGTTTGCAGTTGAATATCACGCATCGAAAGACACAGACCACCTCGACAGCGAAAATGTTATTAAACTGATAACTGCAGCCTACAAGGAATACTACATAGAAAAATACACTGATAATTTTAAACTGCCTACTGAAAAACCTGTATTTGAGGAAATGGAGTACATGGATATAGTGGCGTATTTCGATAAAGAAACGCAGGCCGTTTTAAATTATTTATATGGTATGGCAGCTAAAAATTCCAGCTTTGTTACAGAGAGCGGAAGTACCTTTAATTCCATTGCAGGCAAGGTACATCAGTTTAAAGAAACTCAGATAAATCAGAATTTAAGGTCTCTTATTTTACAAAATGGTATTGTAAGGGACAGAAATGAATATGTTGACAGACTTTCCTATCAGAATAAAAATGTTGACTTTGACAGGCAGAAAAACGAAATTTCCTATAACCTTTGCAATCAGGCAATTGATATGTACAGTGAGGAAATGACAAGGGTTGTACTTGTTCCTACATGGGACCAGGAAGGTAAGTATTATATGGGAAGAACAAAGGTCGGTGTTGACGAACTTTCTGTTTTTGCCACAAAATTCAGTGATTATGTGGCATCAAACGAAAAAGAAATTATGGATAATAGTCTTGTAATGGATAAAATATCTTCGGGAAGTCAGAATGCACAACTATATGCATCGGCAGATGCTTTAGTAAATTCTATATATGACAGCATAAAAGGATTTGAAAAAGAAGCGATAAATGCGGGCAGAGAATTTTCAAATCACAGAATGAATCAATGTATTGCCGTAAGCATTTATGGGATTTCGATTATGAGCGAGCTTAAAACTTTAGTTTTATTTGCTGCATTTTTTTACATGGCGCTGATGCTTTATGAGATTTCAAAGAAATTTCCTGAAAAGGCATAAATTATAAGGAGGATAAAATGAAAAATTTTCAGATTTTAAGATATTTAAAAAAATTATTGCCTCTTATAATAGTTTTTTGTCTTTTGGCAACATACGCTGTTTATTTTAAGCTTTCAACATCAAACACATATATTGCATCAGAGGTTATTCATTATAATGATGAGCAGGCGGAAAAGGGACTTGCACCGACGGGTGATAAGCTGGATGTAAACGAAATAAAATCATCTGCGGTAATGTCAAAGGTTGTAGACAAAATGGGGCTTACAGGTATTTATTCTGTTGACAGTCTTATTTCAAGAATCAACATAACTCCCATTGAGGATAAAGACAAGGTGGCGCAAAAAGATGCAAAACTTGAAGAAGGCGAAGAATACATATATGAGCCAAGTACATTTATTATTTCTTTTGCTTCCACAAGCGGAGAGGGACCGGATTTTGGCAGAACAATACTTGATGAGACACTTGATGTTTATTTCGAGCAATTCAGTCAGAAATATGTAAATGTAGCTCCCGCAAACAATACAATTGAAAATCTTAATAAAAATGATTACGATTTTATTGAGATAATGGAGCTTATTGATACGAGTATTGACAATACTTTAAATACACTATATCAGAGAATTGAGCAGAACAATTTTTTCAGGTCAACAGAGACGGGAGTATCATTTAGTGAACTTGCCGATGATTTTAACTATTTAAGGCAGAGCAAGGTTTCATCCCTTTTCTCGAAAATTTATAAGTATCAGATTACAAAAAATAAGTCCGTTTTAATTTCAGACTACACAACAAGAATAGACAACAATAATATTTCAAATGAAAAAGATGAAAGCATCGTTGAAGATGTTGTCTCTGTAATAGATGCTTATGTCACAAAGATGAGAGAGTCGGGAAACACCAACATAAGTTCCGAATATATTCTGGACAATCTTCATGAAAGAAATCTTCAGGACTATGTGGGTGATCAGACGGTAACTTATGACGAACTTATTTACAGCTGGAGAGACCATAGGGAAAGCCGTGAGCATGCTATAATAGACTCTGCGTACTGCACATATATATTAGATACTTTTACAACATGTACGGGTAAATGCGGCGGTGCGTGCACATCTTCAAACCTGACATGTTCAGAGCTTTCTGATGCTGAATATACGGCTGTAAGAGAAGATGTTGAGAAAGAAATTGATACTCTGCTTAAAAGCCTCAACTCTCTTTATACCACAACGATGAAGACCAATGAAGAATATAACAAATACCTCGGTGCAAGTTATATTTCAGTATTATCTTCTGCATCAATAAGAGAAAGTGTTAATGTTCCGCTTTATACTGCGATTGCGTTTTTCTTCCTTATGGTTCTTTGTTGCGGAAGTGCTATTGTTTTGGGAAGAGCCGGAGACATAATAAACTACATCTTCTATACAGACCACCTTACCGAGTTTAATAACAGGGCATATCTTGACAAATATTTAAAGGTCAAAGACAAAACTCTTCTTGATGACGGTGTGTGTTACTGTATGCTTGATATTTCAAATCTTGTACACATAAACGGAGAGTATTCGAGAAATGTCGGTGATGAGATTATTAAATTATTCAGGGATTTAATAAAAGAAGTCTTTGGAAAATCAAAGACAGAATATATTTATAACGGAAACGGCAGTTTCGTTATGCTGACGGAGGAAACCGATTACATTACAATAGAGGACATAATGAGACTTTTCAGGTTAAGGCTTGATGAAAGGGAAGAGCACAGAGAAGTTGTGATTGAATACAAAATTGGTATTTCTGAAACGTTTAAGGAAAACAAAACTGCAAGAAAATTGCTTTCAGAGGCAATAAAAAGTAAAAAAGGTTATGTTTCTGATTTAAAGAGCAAAACTTCATTGTAATTTAAGGAAAGGAAGGCTGGATGCGTGGAAAATAAAATTCTTGAAAAAGCAAAAGGATTATATTTTGTACTTGTAGCCATAATGATGTATTACTTTCTGAATGAATACATTGATGTGGGTTTGCACGTTACATACCGACACGCATTCACACTCCTGCTTTTCGCTTCCGCAATGCTTCTTTTTCTCTATAAACCTGATATTGCAAAGGGTGCTGTTGCATTTAAAGATGCATGTATCTACAGTATTCCGCTTTTGGTTACAACAGTAGTTTCGCTTTTTATATGGTTTATGGGAACGGTAGACACGGGGGTTATTTCCAGAGGCCTTTCAAGTTCTTTTGTATATGCGAATATGCTTTCCTTTGCTCTGGGAGCGGGTGCAATGCTTTATATATTCGGAAAAAAAGGCATCTGGTATAATCTTATTGCTATTTTAATTGCCAATATTATTATGATAGTTACGATTATAATGCAATACGGACTTGGAAATTATATTTCTGAATTCATAACGCTTATGACAACATTTGCAGGGGTAACGGGAGATATAATTGTACAGGCGGAAATTCACGAGCTTGCGTTTTGTATTGGCGCATATCTCATATATATGCTTTTTAAGCCAAAGAAAAATATAGTCTACTTTATATTACTTTTCTTAAGTCTTTTCTGCTTTTTATCGGCTTTTAAGAGAATTGCAATTATTGCTATTGCGATAGCACTTTTCTTTGGTTATATTTTGAAATTTATTGCTCACTACAATAAAAAAACTGCACAGAGAGTTACTATATTTTTAACACTTTTAGTTATTACTTTGCTTGTTTTATACATTGCTCTTATAAAGATGGATGCTTTTGAACTTTTGGAGAAAGCGGGAATTAATACAAGCGGACGTGTTGAAATTTATAATGCAGTAGACGAATTTTACGAGTTTAACCCGGGGTTTTTAGGTAACGGAATCGGATTTCTGACATATCAGCTCAATGAGTTTATGTCTGTGGGAGTTGCGTCGGTTCATAACGATTTTCTTCAGCACTTTATAGACCTTGGATTTTGGGGTTATATTATATGGCTTTTGTCGATGACTTTGATAAGGGTACTTTATTTTGGCAGAAAAGGAAAGACAGAGGATGCTATTATTACATTTATGCTTGTCCTTTATCTCATAATAGTATCTTCGACGGATAACACCATGAACTATCCGCTTCTTACCGGTGTTTTGGCAATACTTATGATGGGAAACGGTTTTGAAGAAAATGTAAGAGACACCGAACTTAAATTGTTCGGCTACGTTTCAAAAGCAAATAGTGAAGAAAGAGAAATACTTTTATGAAAATTTTGATGGTAAATAAATTTCTTTATCCTCGCGGTGGAAGCGAAAGTTATATGCTTTATCTTGGAGACTATCTTAAGAAAATGGGTCACGAGGTGGAGTATTTTGGCATGTATGATGAAAAAAATACTGTAGGAAACTCAGCAGGAAAATATACGCAGAATATGGATTTTCACTCAAAGGGATTAGGAAGATTTTTGTACCCTTTCAGGATAATTTATTCTTTTGAGGCTAAAAAGAAAATAATGAGCGTAATAGACAGTTTTAAGCCTGACATAGTTCACATGAACAATATCAATTTTCAGCTTACGCCTTCAATAATTTATGGCATAAAAAAGAAGAACATTCCAATTGTTCAGACTGTGCATGACTATCAGATGATATGTCCAAATCATTTACTTTATAACTTTGATAAAAATATACCTTGCGAAAAATGTGTTAAAGGCTGGCATATAAATTGTATTAAAAACAAATGTATTCACGGTTCCGTGGTTAAGAGCATTTTAGGTGTGATTGAGGCAAAGCTTTATTCGTTCCTAAAAACATACAAAAAGGTTGATTTGTTCATTTGCCCAAGTAATTTTCTTGAAAATAAACTTTTGTCTGCAAAAAAATATTACAAAGAAAAAACCTGTACTATACATAATTTTATAGACAAAGAAAAATTTTCAAATGTTGAACGTAAGGAAAAAGATTACATATTATTTGTTGGAAGACTCTCAAAAGAAAAAGGAATTGAGAATATAGCAAAGACCGCAAAACTTCTTCCTGAATATAAATTTGTGGTTGCAGGGAGCGGACCTGACGAAGATTTACTTAAAAATATTCCGAATATAGAACTTGCAGGTTTTCTCACAGGAGACAGGCTTGGCGAAATTATGGGGAATGCAAAAGTTCTTCTTTTGCCGTCTGTGTGTTATGAAAATTGTCCGCTTTCAATACTTGAGGCACATTCTATGGGGGTCCCTGTTGTTACAATGAATAGTGGGGGAATGGCTGAACTTGTAAAAGATGGTGTTACGGGAACTTTGGTAGACGAGCCTACACCCGAAGGGATTGCTCATAAATTAAAAGATACTATTCAAAATGAAGATTACTATAATACACTTAAACAAAATTGCAAAAATGAGAAAGAAAACATTTTAAGTGTTACAACATACTGCGACATTTTGATGAAGGAATACGAAAAATTACTGGAGAGGTGAAAAAAGTGCCACAGCCCAAAGTAAGCATTATTGTCCCTGTATATAATGCAGAGAAATATCTTGAAAGATGCATAAATTCTTTGAGAACTCAAACTCTTTCGGACATTGAGATAATACTTGTAGATGATTCTTCATCTGATTCATCACTTGGAATATGTAAAAATGCATCGGAAGAAGATTCCCGTATAAAGGTTATTCACAAAGAAAACGAAGGAGCAGGGAAGGCTAGAAATGCGGCACTTATGGTTGCAACGGGCGAATATATCGGTTTTGTGGATTCTGATGATTTTGTTGACACAGATATGTTTAAAACCCTTTATGAAAAAGCACAGGAATATAATGCTGACCTTGTAATGTCAGGGGTTTTGTATGTCGATGGGAATATGTTTTCCGAAAGTGGCGAATGTGTTCGAAAAACATATTTTGATAAGGATACTCATTTTGAAAGCGAAGAAGAGCTTAAAAAACTCAGAATGGGCATTGTGGGAGCGGCTCCTGAGGACTCTGATGACAGCAAATATGGTATGAGTATCTGGAAAAATTTGTTCAGGAATGACATAATAAAGCAAAATGATATCACATTTCAGTCTGAAAGAGAAATGCTTTCAGAGGATGCACTTTTTATGATAGATTACATATCATGTATAGGGAAAGCAACAGGTATTTGCAAGGCGTTTTATAATTATTGCAGAAATGGTGATTCGATTTCAAAAGGATATAAAAAAGACAGATTTCAGAAAAGTCTTGTTTTCATAAATGAAGTTGAAAAAAGATTTAAGAAAGATATTGAGCCTTCTGAATATCAGATTTATATTGACAGATTCTGGCAGGCAATGTGCAGGGTAATATGCTCGCAGGAAATAATGCATGCCATGGATGAAGGCATTAAATTTGCTGATCTTAAGAAAAGGCTAAAAGAGGTATGTACTCACAGTATGACCATAAGAGTACTTAAGTCATACCCGATAAGGAAACTGCCCTTTAGTCAAAGAGTGTTTGCATATGCTATGAAGTACAGGCTTTATTTTATATTAAAATTACTGGTTAGATTAAGAAGCAGATAGGTGATAAAATGTTTTTTTCGGTAATAGTACCTGTTTATAAGGTAGAAAAGTATTTAAGGGCTTCGATAGAAAGTGTTTTAAGTCAGACTTTTTCTGATTTTGAACTTATTTTGGTTGATGACGGCTCTCCTGATGGGTGTCCGCAAATTTGTGACGATTACAAAGAAAAAGATAACCGCATAAAAGTAATTCACAAAGCAAACGGCGGGCTTGCAAGTGCAAGGAGAGCGGGGATAAAGGTCTCGGAAGGCGAGTATGTGCTAAACCTTGACTCTGATGATCTTATTGAAAACGACACATTGGAATGTGCTTACAAAATAATAAAAGAGACAAACTGTGATATTGTATCCTTCGCGTACAGATGGGTTAAAAACGGGGTTGCAGTTAACGTTACAAATGATGGTCTTGACGAAGGATTATATGATGTGACAGGCATTGAAAAGTGCATTTATCCGAGGCTTTTAATGGACAAAAATATGAATCATATTTCATACTATTTGTCAGGTAAAGTTATAAAAAGAGAGCTTTTGACGCCTTGTCAGCTTGGTGTAAGTGAAAAAATATCGCTCGGTGAAGATTTATGTTGTGTTATATCGTGCTATCTTCACGCAAAAAGTGTGTACATCAGTAAAAAAGAGATGTATTTATATAGTGTGCGAGAAAATTCCATGTCAAAGGAATTTAACTCAAATCAAATTTATCTTATAGAAAATGTTGTAAATGAGATAAGTAAAAATGATTTGGAGAAAGTGACGGATTTTGATGAGCAGCTTTGCAGATACTGTGCATTTATGTGCTTTGCAATATTGGCATCAGCGGCAGAAGGAAGTTATTTTAAAAGCATAAAAGAGATTAAAGAAAATATCAAAAATTCATTGCACAGAGAAAAAATCTTATGTGCAAAGTTTGAAAAAATTTCGATTAAAAGTCGGATATCTATATTTCTTATGAAAAAAGACTGCTACAGATTAGCATTTTACTTTCTTAATATCTGTAAGATTATAAAAACTGCTTTGAAGAAGGGATGAGCATTATGAAACCTGATATATCGGTAATTATGAGTGTTTATAACGGTGAAACATATCTTAAAGAAGCAATAGAAAGCGTTATAAATCAGACGTTTGAAAACTGGGAGCTTATTGTAATAAATGACTGTTCCACAGATTCAACAGCAGAAATACTTGCACAGTTTGCAATAGCAGATGAAAGAATAAAGGTGTATCCGAATGAAGTAAACTTAAAACTTCCGTCTTCTCTTAATAAGGCTATTTCTCTGTGTAACGGTAAATACATTGCGAGAATGGATGCAGATGATATTTGTCTTCCCGAAAGATTTGAAAAACAGTATAAATTTATGGAAGAACACAGTGATGTAGCATTATCATCATGCAGATTTATGACAGTTAAAAATGGAGTTTATATGTCAGGCGGTGCAGGCGGACGATGCGATTATAAAGCACTTCGCATGATGCTTTTTGTGGCAAATCCGATACTCCATCCGGGAGTAATTGCTAAAGCAGAGGTTATGAAAAAGTTTAATTATGACACTACGTTAACTTGTACTGAGGACCTTGAACTTTGGACCACAATGGCAATGGAAAATCAAAAAATAGAGATTTTGCCTGAGTGTCTTTTGATATACAGACTTCACGACAAACAAATCACAAGCACTACTCTCCAGAGACAGCATACTGAGGTTCTTAAAATTCAGCAGAAATACTATTATTTATCACTTGGTAAGGAAATGGATGAAGAAATGTGGAAATTCTATATTGGCGGAATCTATTTTAAAGAGAATGCAGATATAGATAAATTCCTTAAATATGCAAAATGGCTTAAGAGTATGGCAGGAAAAAGTTTTGATAAAAACACCATAAACTATGCGCTTTTTGAAATTTTAGCTGAGTACAAAAGACGCGGTGTATCGAAGAAGGATATAGTAAAAGGAATGCTTTCTTTTAATTGTTGCTTTTTGATAAAAGAAATCATCAGAAGAAAGAAAGTGGCCGCAAAAGATATTGAAAAATGTATGAAGGTTGCAAAAAGGATTGGTCTTAAACAGACCGGGGGAACAAATGAATACCCGATTTTTGAAAAATAGATAGCAGGAGCTTACAAAATGCAAATTTTTGAATACCCTTATGTAATAATAACTATTCTTGCAATAATTGTTCTGCTGATGGGAATAATTGGACTTTATTTCACGATGAAATCTGTAAGAACCGTGAAAGGAACATCAGAGAAAAGTTTTTGCGGTATAGGCAAAATAGAAAATGATTTTGAAAAAGCGAGAAATGCCCGCAAAAACCGTTGTATCTTATATATTTCCATATCCCTTGACAGTATGAAAAGGCTATATTCAGAATCGAAGGCCATAAGAATGTATGAACAAATTAAAAAGATTTTGCTGGAACATTTTTCTCTTAATATGAACGGAGAAATTTCGCTTTACGGGAAAGAGAATTTTGTAGCTTTAAACTATATGGAGGCAGATGATACAGAACATTATATTGAGAAGTGCTTTTCAGAAATAAATGACATATTCTTAAAGCATGGTGCAGTTAATGTTGTGAAGGTAAACTTCGGATATCACATTACAAGTTCTACTGATGTTTCGTTTAAAACTGCTTTCGGCAGAGCAAAGCAGGCATTAAGTATGGCGGAAGCCAGGGAGGTTTTATACTGCCAGTGGGACAGCCTGAGCGGAAAAGAATTTGTAAGAAAAATAAAAATTGAGAATAATATACAAAACGAAATTGATAACAACAGATTTTTCCTCGAATATCAGCCTATTATAGATGCTAAAACAAACAAAATTATGGGAGCCGAGGTATTGTCGCGTCTTAATTCCTCAACAGAGGGAATTTTATCGCCATATCATTTCATCTCGGCAGTAAATAATGTAGGATTAAGTGAAAAATTTGATTATTACATTTTTGAAAAGAATTGCAAATGGATTGCGAGTGATAAAGAGTGCCGCACCCAATATGTATATACAATTAATTTTTCCAGAAACACTCTTTCTGATCCTGATTTTGCTGAAAATATAATAAAAATCATAGAAAAATATAATGTTGGCTATTCATGCATAGCTGTTGAAATTCTTGAAGATAAGAGTTTGACTGATGGAGAAAAATCAATAATGATACAAAATTTATCTCGTTTAAAACAAAAAGGAGTATTGATTTTGCTCGACGATTTTGGCAAAGGCTACACAAGTTTTGGAGACCTGACGGATTTTGATATAAGCATTGTAAAAATAGATAAAGAAATAACACAAAATGCAACCAGTCAAACAGGGTTTGTAATCCTAAAAAACATCATAAGAACGGCTCGTGATTTAGGATTTAAAACGTTATGCGAAGGTATAGAAACAGAGGAACACAAAAAACTGGTAGTGGAGGCAGGGTGCGACATTTTGCAGGGATACTATTTTTACCGTCCGATGCCGGTTACACAATTTGAAAAATTATTTGAGAAACAGTAGGTGGTTTTTATGTTATCAGTAATTATTCCCGCATACAACGAAGAGAAATGTATTAAACGTGTATATAACGAGATACATTCACTGCTTTCTGAAAATAATATTGACAGTGAGTTTATTTTCGTGGACGATGGTTCTCAGGATAAAACTTATGAAATGATAACTGAACTTTCTCTGGAAAAAGAAAATATAGTCGGACTTCATTTTTCAAGAAATTTTGGTAAGGAGTCTGCTATATCTGCGGGACTTTCAGCCGTGAGCGGAAAGTGTGCCGTTGTGATTGATTGTGACCTTCAGCACCCGCCTGAAAAAATAATAGAAATGTATCGTTTGTGGGAACAGGGATATGAGGTTGTTGAGGGGATAAAAAAAGAACGCGGGCAAGAAAAAAAGATATACAGTTTCGGTGCAAAAATTTTCTACTCCGCTATAAGCCGTATGGCAGGGTTTGATATGGCAAATTCATCAGATTTCAAACTTTTGGACAGAAAAGTGGTTGATGTACAACAGCCCCGGAACGCTTGAGGATTATTGGGATTATAACTACAATAACAAAAAAATGCTTGGCGGATTCGTTTGGGAGTTCCGCTCCCACGGCTTTGGGGCGAAGGACGAGCAGGGAAACGTGTTTATGAAATA
>JAZOQG010000082.1:0-1522 GCA_045656005.1 Clostridia bacterium | reverse complement strand
GCCTGTGGAAGGATTTCATCGATAGCATCGTTGAAGAAGATTTCCTGACCAAACATTTTTTCTACAACATTTCTTGGTGCTTTACCTTTTCTGAAACCAGGAACTGTGATTTCTTTGTTTGCTTTTCTGAAAGCAGCTGTAAGTGCTTTTTCAAATTCTTCTGCTGAAACTCTAAATTCAAGTTCAACAGTATTTTCAGCAACTTTTTCGTTTCTGATAATTTCCATATTTCTAAAACTCCTTAAATTGTTATTATTTAAAATTATGGTTATCGTAGCACTAAACGCACTACGACTAAATAATTATACCACACAAAAAAAGATTAATCAATTATATATGGACAAAAATCAATGGCATCTGCTGAAATTAATTTGTATTTTGTGCCTTCGTGAACACCATTAAACGCATAATTAATTGTTTTGCCGTGAAGATGTCCGTAAAAACATCTTTTGATATTATATTCTTTAAGTGTGTTAATTATATGATTTGCTCGCTGATCCTGATAAACTGTAGGATAATGAAGAAAAACAATCTTTTCTTTATCAGTGTTTTTTATAAAATCAAGCGATGTTTTTAAACGACCTGCTTCGCGAAGAATTACTTTTTCATCCTGCCGCTGACCGTTTTCAAATATCCAGCCACGGGTGCCGCAAATAATTTTGTCTTCCACCTCATAGCTGTTGTTGTGCAGAAATCTTATAGTATCAAAATTGTTCTTCTCTATAAATTGCTGCAGTTTTTTTGCTGTCTGCCACCAGTAATCGTGGTTGCCTTTGGATATAATTTTTTGCCCGGGAAGACTGTTTATAAATTTAAAATCAGGCAAAACCTCATCTATTGTCAGACCCCAGGAAATATCCCCAGGGATGATAACAGTATCTGTGTCTTTTACAAGCTTATGCCAGTTTTTTTCAATTCTCTGCCAGTGGTTTTCCCAGCCCTGAAAAATATCCATTGGTTTTTCAACCCCAAAAGAAAGGTGCAGATCACCTATTACGAAAATTGACAAATTTACCTCCAGAATAAAGTAAAATAATTTGTAACAATTTATTATAACATATACTTTTATAAAAAGCAAAAGCGGACTTTGAAGTCCGCTTTATTTTAATTACAGAGTAATTTTAAGAAAAGTTTTCTTACCTTTTTTCACAACAAATGTATCTTCAAATGCTGCTTTATCCCAAGCTGCATCAATGCCTTCAACTTTAACATCGTTTACAAGAATACCGCCCTGCATTACAAGACGTCTTGCTTCTGATTTGGAAGGAGCAAGTTTGGAAGCAACCAGCAGGTCAAGAACTGCAATTTTACCTTCTGTAAAGTTTTCATCAGAAAGTGCAAACGCAGGCATATTTTCGCTGTTTGCAGCGCCAGAGAACAGTTCACGGCTAGTTTTAAGTGCAAGATCTGCATCTTCTTTGGAGTGAATCATTTCTGTCAGGATATAAGCAAGTCTTTCTTTAGCTTCATTGAATGCAGCACCGCCTTTTTCAACGTAAGCGTTGATTTCTTCCAGAGGAAT
>JAZOQG010000081.1:0-23552 GCA_045656005.1 Clostridia bacterium | reverse complement strand
ACCGCTTGGCCTCCGACTTGAATTTGTATCAGTTGCAGTAAACTACGAAAAGGAAAACGAAAATCCGACTCTTGCTGATTTTCTTGACAATGTATCCCTGATGTCGGATATAGACAATTACGACGAAGAGCAGGATGCGGTGTCGATGATGACACTTCACAGCGCAAAGGGACTTGAATTTCCTGTAGTATTCCTCTGCGGAATGGAAGAAGGGGTTTTCCCAGGAACGCGTGCAATGTTTGACGGGGAGGAAACAGAAGAAGAGCGAAGGCTTTGCTATGTGGGAATTACAAGAGCAATGAAAAAGCTCTATTTAACCCACGCGAGCGAGCGCACAATCTTCGGAATGACATCTTCCAACAAGCCCTCACGTTTCCTTTCGGAAATACCAAATGAGCTTATAGATTTAAAAAGTGCTGTGGCTGGAAGAAGCGAGGCGAGTGACATAAAGCCTTACTCGTATCAGCCGAAGGTCACACCGCCTATGAGAGCAAGTTTTCAGGGCTCAACTCCAAAGGCTCCGCCCGGCGGAAAGTGTGATCTCAAAGCAGGAGATAGAGTGCGGCACAAAAAGTTTGGTGACGGAATGGTTCTTACCGCCGTGCCTGTCGGAAATGACACAAAACTTGAAATTGCTTTTGAAAATGCAGGAACTAAAACACTGTTGGCACTTTACGCTAACTTGACAAAGATTTAACAAACAGAGTATCTATAGGATACTCTGTTATTTTTTTCACAATCGTATAAATATAACGCAAACTATGGTTTTTATAAAATTTTCTTTTGTCTGTCGAAAAATTGACAATAATTTTTACCTCTGCTGAATTGTCAATTTTAGATGAGCCACGTCGCTATGTGCGACGTTCTCATCGACGACACAAAAAAAGAGAATTTTATAAAAACAAAACCCGTAAACTTTAGACAGAGTGCTGGTAGTGTTTTCACGCCCCTGCGAGGCCGTTTAGGGGTTGAAGGGGGATTCGGAACCCCCTTCGTTTTGGTGACTTTTGCGCCAAAAGTCACACCTCGTAGAGGTAATATAAATGTTGCCTTTGGTACGCGATATAAATTTTATAAAAACTGTAGTATGTATTATTTATGTGCTTTAATATTATAACGATGTATGAAAGGAGAATAAAAAATATATGAAAAAATTTACTTTCAAAGGTGGAATTCATCCGCCTTCAAATAAAGAGGGGACTGCATCTATCCCGATAAAGATATTGACGCCTCCTGAAATTTTATCGTTTCCGATGTCGCAGCACATCGGTGCACCTGCAACTCCTCTGGTAAAAAAGGGTGACAGGGTGCTTATGTATCAGGTGATAGGAGAGGGCACAGGCGGAGTTTCTGCATCTGTTCATTCCTCGGTATCTGGCGAGGTTTTAGATATAGTCAGCAAACAGATGCCGTCAGGAATGAGTTGCGACCACATAATCATCAAAAACGATTTTAAAGACGAGGCTATAAATATTTCGCCTATGAATGATTTATCAGCATCGGAAATTTCCAAAGAGGCAGGAATTGTCGGAATGGGCGGTGCTACATTTCCTACTCACATAAAACTTTCAATCCCTGAGGGGAAAAAGGCAGAGTGCATTTTGGTAAATGGTGCGGAGTGCGAGCCTTATATTACAAGCGACCACAGAGTGCTCCTTGAAAGAGGGGAGAGTGTTTTTAAGGGTTTAAAGCTCGTAATGGAAAAGCTCGGAGCAGAAAAAGGCTTTATTGCCATTGAGAAAAATAAGGGCGATGCCATAGAAAACATGAAAAAAATATGCGAAGGGGAAGAAAACATCAAGGTAATTCCTCTGGAAGTAAAATATCCGCAGGGAAGCGAAAAACAATTGATTTCTGCAGTTTTAAAAAGAAAAGTGCCGAGAGGAAGGGGACTTCCGATAGACGTTGGATGTGTGGTTTTAAATGTTGACACCGTTTACTCAATATGGAGAGCGGCAAGTGTTGGTGAGCCGCTTATAAGCAGAATTGTAACAGTTTCAGGACCTCTTATAAAAAACCCTGTAAATTTTGAAGTAAGGCTCGGAACACCTATTGACTATTTGGCGGAAAGTGCAGGAGGTCTTTCGGGAGAGTGTGAAAAAATAATAATGGGCGGACCTATGATGGGAATAGCTTTGCCGCACACGGATTTCTCTGTTACAAAGGGATGCGGTTCACTTTTATTCTTTGGCAAGGAAGACATACATCACGAAAGCGAAATTTCATGCATCCGTTGCGGAAGGTGCATATCGGCTTGTCCCATGTCACTGATGCCGCAAAGTATATCAAATCTTGCGGCGGCAGGACTTTATGACGAGTGCGAAAAATATAGGGTATCCGACTGCATAGAGTGCGGTGCGTGCACTTATGTCTGTCCTTCAAAAAGATACATAACCCAGTACATAAGACTTTGCAAACAAAAACTTCGCGAGAAAGGAATTGGTGGCAGAAAATGAATGAAAAATTAATGAGTGTGTCATCTTCACCACACATAAGAGCAAAAATAAAAACTTCACGCATTATGCTACGTGTAATTTTGGGGCTTTTGCCAACCTCGGTTATGGGTATTTACTTTTTCGGGATAAGAGCACTTTTTATTCTTCTTTTCTCTGTTTGCTGTGCCCTTTTCTTTGAGGGAATATGGTGTACCATGGCGAAAAAGCCGCTTACAATTTCAGACGGGAGTGCCGCAGTTACGGGACTTTTGATAGGGCTTAATGTTTCGACGGCGGTGCCTCTTTATGTTATTTTAATTGCAAACGGTTTTGCGATTATTATTGTAAAACAGCTTTTCGGAGGACTTGGGCACAACTTCGTAAACCCTGCCATGGCGGCGAGAGCATTTATGATTATCTGCTGGCCTGCACTCCTTTCAAAGTTTCCGATGCCGCGCGGGGCGGCTGATGCAGTTTCCTCTGCAACGGTGCTTTCAGGGGGAAGCGTGAGCCACTTAAATGCTTTTATCGGAAACATGCAGGGGTGCATAGGTGAAGTTTGCAGCATTGCAATAATTATTGGCGGATTATATCTTGTTTTTACGAAAACTATAAAACTACATATTCCGTTATCTTTTATAGGAACAGTTTTTGTTTTTACTTATTTTAAAGGTGAGTGTCCCGTAATGGGTATTTTAAGCGGCGGCTTGCTGCTGGGGGCATTCTTTATGGCGACTGACTACGTTACAAGTCCGATAACTGACCTCGGTAAGATTATAATGGGTATCGGCTGCGGAGTTATAACATCCGTTATAAGGCTTTGGGGCAGTTATCCTGAAGGTGTTACCTTTGCAATTTTGCTGATGAATGCGGCAACACCGCTTATAGATAAGTTTTTTGTTCCATGTCGAAAGGAGAGGTAATATGACAAAACAAATTATAAAGCTTTCAGGAATACTTTGTGCGATAACATTTATTGTTGTTTTGCTTTTAAGTATTGTAAACTCCGTGACGGCGGACATAATTTATGAAAACGCAGTTAAAAGCGAAAATGCCGCAAAGGAAGAGCTTATTGATGCTGACAGCTTTAATGACATGGGAGACGGAATATTTATTGCCCTTAAAGGGGGAGAATGTGTCGGCTACTGTGTGAAAGCAGAAACAAAAGGATATGGCGGAGTGATAAAACTTTTAGTAGGCTTTGATGAAAAATTAAAGGTTTCAGGTATAAAAATCACAGAGAGCCAGGAAACGGCAGGGCTTGGGTCAAAGGCAGGAGAGCCTTCGTTTTCTGAGGCACTTCGCGGAAAAGAACCGCTGCTGAAAGTAAAGAAAAACGGCGGTGGGGGTAAAAGCGAGGTTGATGCCATAAGCGGTGCAACCATTACTTCTACTGCCGTTGTGAATGCGATAAACGAAAGCTACAAAGAGCTTTGTGCGAGGCTTAAGGGGGTTGAAAAATGAAAAGTATTATAAAAAACGGGATATTTAAAAACAATCCGACATTTATGCTGGTGCTCGGAATGTGCCCCACTCTTGCGACTACAACATCGGTTATGAATGCGCTTGGTATGGGCCTTTCAACCGCTGCGGTGCTTATATGCTCAAACGCAGTTATTTCCCTTTTAAGAAAAGTAATACCTGAAAAAATAAGAATTGCAGGGTACATAGTTTTAATTGCAGGCTTTGTAACAATCGTAGAGATGCTCCTTTCGGCATTTGTACCTTCTCTTTACAAAACACTTGGACTTTTTATTCCTCTTATAGTTGTAAACTGCATAATACTCGGAAGGGCAGAGGAATTTGCTTCAAAAAACGGGGTTTTAAATTCGATTTGTGACGGGGTGGGCACAGGACTTGGATTTACATGCTCTTTGAGCCTTATCGCCTTTGTGAGAGAAACTTTGGGGAAAGGTGTACCTATTATGACGCTTGCACCGGGCGGATTTATGACACTTGGAATTTTACTCGGCCTTATAAACATTATCAAAGAAAGAAGAGGTGCAAAAAGATGAATTTACTTTCAATAGCAATAGGTGCAATTTTGGTAAACAATTTTGTGCTTGTGCGTTTTCTCGGCATCTGCCCTTTTCTTGGGGTTTCAAAAAAGACCGACACGGCGCTCGGCATGGGCATGGCAGTAACTTTTGTTATGACTATCTCATCGATTTTGACATACTTTGCAAACACTTACATTCTCGCACCTCTTGAAGCGGAATATTTGCAGACGATAACATTTATTTTGATTATAGCATGTCTTGTTCAGTTTGTTGAAATGTTTTTGCAGAAAATGAGCCCTGCGCTTTACAGCGCACTCGGAATTTATCTTCCCCTTATAACTACAAACTGTGCCGTTTTGGGTGTAACACTTTTAAGTGCTGGGGAAGGATACAATCTCCTTCAGACAACGGTTTTTGGAGCATCGGCAGGGCTTGGTTTTACTCTGGCAATAGTCCTTTTTGCAGGAATAAGAGAAAGGCTTAGGTCTGCTCCCATTCCAAAGTGCATGCGCGGGACTCCCATAGCTTTAATTACTGCGGCGCTTTTATCCATTGCATTTTTAGGCTTTCAGGGACTTTTATAAGGAGGGGTAGAGTATGACGATATTTACACCTGCAATTATTTTGGGTGTTTTAGCCTTGGTGCTGGGTGCTTTCCTTGCGATAGCATCCGTGCTTTTTGAAGTTAAAAAAGACGAAAGAATTGAGAAAATAGAAAAGCTTTTACCGGGTGCTAACTGCGGAGGATGCGGAGAGGCAGGATGCATGGCTTTTGCAAAGGCGATAGTGGAGGGTAAGTCTTTTACTCTGTGCAACAGCATAAGTCCCTCATCTGCTGATGAAATCTCGGAAATTCTGGGAATTGCAAAAGAGGTTATAATTCCCCAAAAAGCGGTTGTTATGTGTCAGGGAAACCATGAATCTTCAAAAGAAAAATACAAATACGAGGGGATTTCCGACTGCGTTGCCGCAATGCGTGTAAGCGGTGGACCTTTAGAGTGTGCTTACGGGTGCATAGGGCTTGGAAGCTGCCAGAAGGTCTGCACGCAAAATGCAATCCAAATCAAAGACGGACTTGCCTCGGTAAATGAGAAACTTTGCCTCGGGTGCGGTGCGTGCAAAGAGGTATGTCCCAAAGGGGTTATTGAAATTATACCAAAAAAACAGGAAATATTTGTAAAATGTAAAAACAGGGATAAAGGCAGCGAAGTTCGGAAATACTGCTCTGTAGGGTGCATAAGCTGTAAAATTTGTGAAAAAAATTGCCCAGCAGGTGCAATAAGTGTTGACGGCGTGGCAAAAATAGAGTATGATAAATGTACAGAGTGTGGGGCATGCACAGAAAAATGCCCCAAGGGAATAATTGCGGGAAGACAAAAAATCACTACATATTAAATGAAAGGCAGTGGTTTTTTGAAAAAAGGAAAAGCGGTAATTATTGGCGCAGGCGGTGTCGGAAGCAGCATAGCATACACCATGATGCTTCGCGGTATGTACTCGGAAATTGTTATAATTGACCTTCTTCGGAAAAGGGCAGAGGGGGAGGCACTTGACATGATGCACGGAGTGTCTTTTACCGAGCCTTTGAAAATTTATGCAGGGGACTATAGTGACATCAAGGGTGCAGAGGCTGTGATAATTACTGCGGGAGCGGCACAGGAAAAAGGAGAAACAAGACGTGACTTACTCGGAAGAAATGCAAAAATTATAAAAAGCATTGTTTCAGAGGCAAGAAAATACATGTCCTCAAAAACATTTCTGATTATGGTGACAAATCCTGTTGACGTTTTAAGCTATTATGCTTACAAAATTTCAGCTCTTCCAAAAAACAGAGTTATAGGCTCGGGTACTGTGCTTGACACTTCGCGTCTTAAATATGCCCTTTCGATTCACACGGGGATTGACACCGGAAACATTGGAGCATACATTTTAGGTGAGCATGGTGACAGCGAGTTTGCCGCATGGAGCAAAACAACCGTTGCAGGGCTTTCTATACCTGATTTTTGCAGAGTTTACGGAAGGTGCTCAAGCCGAAGGCTTGACAAAATTTTTGAGGACGTTAAAAACAGCGCCTACGATGTTATTTCAAAAAAAGGCTCAACTTATTACGCAATTTCTCTGGCAGTATGCGAAATTTTATCGGCTATTATGGGGAATTCAAATTCCATTTTAACCGTTTCAACTTTACTTTCGGGTGAGTATGGAATCGGCGACATATATTTAAGTCTGCCCACGGTTGTAAATGCAAAGGGTGCAGGGAAAATTTTGGAATTGCCCCTTTCAAAAGAGGAGGAAAATCTTTTATGCACCTCGGCAAAGGAAATGAAAAGGCTTTGCGGAGAATTAGGCATATAAGAAAAAATTATGGCGAAAAAACTTGATTCATTTTTATATGTGTGCCTTTATGTGGCACTTTATATGGTTGCCCGTGCCATTTCTGCGGTTTTTATGCCGCTTTTAAGCGCGGTAAAGCTCTTCCTTTCAGGAGAGCGTAGCTTTACATATCTTGTAAATTATTTTGTGGAGTGTTTGAAATACTGCAGGGCGAATACTCTAATGCAAAGCATAGCGGCAATGCTTCTGGCACTGCTTTTTATATGGTTTGTATTTCTGATAAGAAAGCGGAAAATTTCTTCTGTGCTTTTTGGGAAAAAGCTGTATTTTCGTGAAGTGGCGGCGGCAATTTTAATTTCCTTTGCACTTTCGGCGGTTGCGGCACTTGTTATGAAAATCCCATTCCCTTCAGGGATTTTTGAGGCTTACGAGGGGCACATGAGTTATGGGCAGTACCAGAATTTCTGGGTAATGCTTTTGGTAAGCGGAATTATAGCACCCATATTTGAAGAAATATTTTTCCGCGGAGTAATTTATTCCGAGGCGAGAAAAAGCGGAGGCTTCTTATACTCAAACCTTTTGCAAAGTTTAGTTTTCGGGATACTCCACTTAAACATAATTCAGGGATTTTACGCATTTTTTGTGGGGTTTTCTCTTGGATGTGTATTAAATTTAAGAAAATCAATTTACCTTTGCATGTTAATTCACATACTTTTTAACCTTTCCAATTTGCTTTTCGGTGGGTATATAAGTGCCGTTTCAGGTACTCCTTATTTTATTGTTTGTGGGATTTGTGCTATGGTGATAGGTTTCCTGCTTTTGATAAGAAGAAAATAATTTGGGGACATAATTTTTATGTCCTTTTTATTTACCTCTACGAGGTGTGACTTTTGGCGCAAAAGTCACCAAAACGAAGGGGGTTCCGAATCCCCCTTCCACCCCTAAACGGCCTCGCAGGGGCGTGAGAATATTACCAGCACTCTATTATGAGTTTGAGGGTTTTGTTTTTAAAAAATTTTCTTTCTTTGTGTCGCCGATGAGAACGTCGCACACAGCGACGTGCACATCTAAAATTGCCAATGCAGCAGCGGTAAAAGTTATTGGCAATTTTGCGTCAGTCAAAAGAAAATTTTATAAAAACGCTAGCTTGTAAATTTGAGCGTGGGGCAAATTCAATGCTTGTCATAGGCAAGGGATAAGAAAAATTGTTCGTAGCAAAAAGGCATTGATTTTTTCTTCAAGAAATAATAAGATAATAAGTTTATGTAAAATTATGAATATTAATTATTTTGCCTTTTTGCGGTGCAGACAATTTTAATATCCCTTTACACAAATGAGGCTTTACATGCATATTATAAACTATCCGATTGAGGGAGGATATAATATGAACAGAAGCATTTTTATTTTAGGCGGAGATTTAAGGCTTTACTATTCGGCTCTTTATTTTAAAGAATACGGTTTTAATGTTTTTACTCATGCGCTTTTTTGCGATGCAGGAGAGAAGGTTTCGCTTTATGAGGGCATGAAAAAAAGCGATATTATTTTATTGCCCATGCCGTCAAGTCAGGACGGGGAAACCCTTTTTGCACCTTCTTATGAAGAAAAAATAAGTCTTTCGGAAATAGCGAAAGCAGCAGGAGACAAGAAAATAATTTTTGGAGGAAGAGTGCCTGAAGGTGTTTTCAGCAGTAAGGTTTGTGACATTTTAAAGAGAGACGATTTTGCTGTTTTAAATGCCGTGCCGACTGCAGAAGGTGCACTCGAAATTGCGATGCGTGAAAGCATATTCACGATTTCGGGAAGCCATGTACTCATCGTAGGCTTTGGCAGAATAGGAAAAATTTCAGCGAAGTTATTTTCGGCAATGGGTGCCCGTGTTACAGTTTCTGCAAGAAAAAGTAGCGACATTGCAATGATTCTGGCAATGGGATATGAAGCCACAGAAACGTGCATGATAGAAGAAAGCCTTTCAGAATATGATATAATCATAAACACTGTGCCTCACAAAATAATAGAAAATGATGTGCTTTCCAAAATAAAAAAAGATGCAGTTATAATTGATACTGCGTCACTCCCCGGAGGGCTTGATATACCTCTCGCAAACAAACTGGGTATAAAGGCTTTTCATGCTTTATCTCTTCCGGGCAAGGTGGCTCCCAAGACATCGGGTAAAATTATATGTGATACAGTTTTAAGTATTTTAGAAAAACGGGAGTTTTAATATGAAATTTGAAGGCATCAGAGCAGGATTTGCGATGACGGGTTCATTTTGTACCTTCAGTCAGGTTTTGCCCCAGATAGAAAAGCTTTGCCTTTCAGGGTGTAAGGTAACTCCTATAATGAGCGAATGTGCCGCCAGCACGGACACGAGATTTGGCAAAGCAAGTGACTTTATAGAAAAAATCGAAGAAATTACAGGCGAAAAAATTATAAAAACAATAAAGGAAGCGGAGCCTATCGGACCCAGGGGGCTTTTAGACATTTTAATTGTTGCGCCCTGCACGGGAAATTCCATGGCGAAAATTGCAAACGGAATTTGC
The DNA here is from genome assembly GCA_045656005.1 of Clostridia bacterium. Classification (GTDB taxonomy): domain Bacteria; phylum Bacillota; class Clostridia; order UMGS1883; family UMGS1540; genus JAZNQN01. Next base: position 14,243 of record JAZOQG010000081.1, on the reverse strand, counting down.
GACAGCTCTGTTACAATGGCGGCAAAGGCTCACCTTCGAAACGGAAGGCCCATTCTTATTGCGCCGTCATCAAACGATGCGCTTTCGGGCGGAGCGAAAAACATAGGAGCGCTTTTAAATATGAAAAACGTGTTTTTTGTACCATTCGGGCAGGACGACTGCATAAAGAAACCTACATCACTTGTAGCGAAAATGGAAGAAATTTTACCCGCTATGGAAAGTGCGCTTTTGGGGAAACAAATCCAGCCCATTTTAAAATAAATATTTAAATGTGCGAAATCCATGCATAAAATGAGGTGTAAAAATAAGTTTTTCTACACCTCGTTTTTTAATATATAGGAAATTACTACTTTTATGTTGTAATTTCCGAATATCAAAAAAGTCTGCCGTTGAAAATGTGAGCGAAGCAAACCATTGTTGGCGAAGGCGACTTTTTTATTTTGAAACATAATCACAAAGGTATTTTATACCTTCTTTATATCCTTCAAAGCCTTTACCATATATGGTTTTTTCTGCTACGAGGGAAATATAAGAAAATTTACGAAAGTCTTCTCTTTGGGAAATATCTGAAAGATGCACTTCTACGGTCGGAAGTCCTACCGCCTTTAAGGCATCGAGTATTGCAACCGAGGTATGTGTATATGCAGCGGGGTTTATAAGTATTGCGTCGAATTTTTTATAGGCTGACTGAATTTCGTCAACTATCTCGCCTTCATGGTTTGACTGAAATAATTTTACATCAATATTTTCTTCGTCGCATATATTTTTTATAAACTTTAAAAGTGCGTTATAATTTTCGTTTCCGTAAACTTCGGGCTCTCTTATTCCGAGCATATTTATATTTGGTCCGTTTATTACGAGAAGTTTCATAAATCAAGCATCTCCTTTATTTTTTTTGCGGTTTCTTTTATGCCGATACATTCTGTTTTAATGTCTGAAAATTTTTCATAAAGGTTTTTTCTTTGCTGATAGAGTTTTAAAACTCCGTCCTTTTCAGAAAGAGGGCGGTTTGCGGTATCAAGGGAAGAGAGGTCTCTTTCCAGCCATATGCATCTGCTGTTTTGCTTTGCGAGGGGGAAGTTTTCTTCTCTCGTTACAATCCCTCCGCCTGCAGAAATTATTTTTCCGCTCTCTTTTGATACCTTTTCAAAAACCGAGGTTTCAAAGCGGCGGAAAGCATCCTCGCCTTCTTCCTTTATTATTTTTGCAGGAGTTTTTCCCGTAAGGCGGAAAATTTCGTCATCAGTATCAACAAATTCTCTTGAAAGCATTTTTGAAAGGGCAGAGCCTACAGAGCTTTTTCCGCACCCCGGCATACCAATGAGCAAAATATTTTTTGTTTCTCCTTCGATTTTTTTGGCAATTTCGTCAGCAAGGGGGGAAGGAAAAGAATTTCCGCTGAAAATTTCTGCCGCCCGCATTGCCTGAAAAATAAGCATATAAAGTCCGTTTGCAAAGGGGATACCCATCTTCTCGGCTTGCAAAATGAGAGCAGTTTTTGAAGGGTTGTAGATTAAATCGAGAACACCTTTTAAGTTTTGGAAAATTTCAAGGTTTATGGGAGATGTGCCGCATTCGGGGTACATTCCTACGGGGGTTGCGTTTACTATGATATCGGCATCTTGATGCTCTTTTATATTTTCGTAATTTACATTACCCTGTCTTGAAACCAATAAGACTTCTCTCGCACCTTCGCTTTTGGCGGCAAAGTGTGCCGTTTGACCTGCACCGCCGCTCCCAAGCACCAAAACCTTTTTGTCTTTAAAGCTTATATTCGCTTTTTCTGCCATTTTTAAAAGACCGAAATAATCTGTGTTATCGCCAAAAAGTGTGCCGTCAGCTTTTTTAATAATTGTATTTACGTTCTGAAGTTTTTGTGCCGCTGAGGATACCTCGCCAAGGTATGGGATTACTGCTTTTTTATATGGAATTGTAACATTTATACCGTCAAAAGCCCCCTCTTTTAAAAACGCATCAAGGTTTTCCTTTTCCACTTCAAAAAGAGTGTAGGGGTCGGGATAGAAAAATTTATGTATCATGGGGGAAAAGCTATGGGAAAGTTTTTCTCCCAAAAGACCATACTGACGCACTCTACATCACCTCTGAATAACTGCCGAGATATGAAAATTCTTCACATATTTCCGAAAGCTCCGTGATAAGCTCGGCAAATTCCTTTGAGTAGATTGAGGTTTCTATATCAAAATAGAACATAAACTCAAAATCTCTGTCGGAAATCGGACGGCTTTCAAGCTTTAAGAGGTTTATATCAAGTGAATAAATTCTTGCAAGGATTTTATAAAGTGAGCCGGGGCGGTGGGAAAGAGTCATCATAAGGCTTGTTTTCCCTGCACCGGGGTAAATTTCAAGATTTTTGGAAATGCAGATAAATCTTGTGTAGTTATTTTTGTTATCCTGAACTGCGGATTTTAAGCATTTTAAATTATAAAGCTCACCGCACGACTGTGATGCGATTGCCGCAATATCGCATCTATTGCTGTTTGCAACAATTTTTGCCGCTTGTGCAGTATTGTCGCAATAAGTTATTTTTACATTGCCGAGGCTTTTTATAAATTCATCGCACTGCATAATTGCCTGCTCATGCGAAATGATTTCAGAAATTTCCGACAAATCATTTACATTGCGGTTTACATAAAGGTTATGGTCAACCTTAAGCCTTACACTTTTTACAATGGAAAATTTATGCTTTTGCATAAGGTCGTAAACCTGATTTACAGAGCCTGCACTACTGTTTTCGAGCGGAAGCATACCATAGCGGCAAAGTCCGCTTTCAATTGCAGAAAAAACATTGTCAAAGCTCTGCATATACATAATCGAAGGAGCTTTGAAAAGTTTTTCGCATGCAATCTGTGAATACGCACCTTCCGTTCCCTGACATGCAACCATTGCGGTTTCGGGAAAGAGGGGACAAGTATTTTCTATTGCCGAGGTGATTTTTTCGGAAAGAGCTGTTTTTTTGCCGAGCAGTCTTCCCTGATGCGAACGTGAAAGCTCGAATATAAGGGAATAGAGAACATGGATGTATGAGCGGAAATCGGGAGATGTATTTTCGAGTAGAGAAGCCATTTTTTCTCTTTCTCTCATGGGGTCTAAAACAGGGAGAGAATTTTCTTTTTTATACTCTGCGATTTTTGCCGATATGTCCATTCTTTCCTGAAAAAGTCTTAAAAGCTCTTTGTCTATTTTATCTATTTCCTGTCTGTAATTTGATAAATCCATTTATAAAATCTCCTTTTTAATTTAAAAGTAGGTCTAGTATTGCGATAGCCGCAGCAGCCTCGATACATGGTACCGCTCTTGGTACTATGCACGGGTCATGTCTGCCTGAAACTGTTATATTTTCGTTTTGCATTGTTTTTATATTTACACTTTCCTGCTCTTTGGAGATGGAAGGTGTGGGTTTTATTGCCGCTCTGAAAATTATCGGCATACCGTTTGAAATTCCGCCGAGTATTCCGCCCGAGTTATTTGTTTTTGTTAAAACCGTGCCGTCTGACACATAAAATGCGTCATTATTTTCCGAGCCTTTTAAAAGAGTAGATGCAAAGCCCATGCCAAACTCTATTCCCTTTACTGCAGGGATACCAAAAACAATTTGTGAAATCCTATTTTCAATGCCATCGAACATCGGCTCGCCAATTCCTTGGGGCACTCCCTCTATTGCACATTCTATTACTCCGCCAACGCTGTCACCTTCAGCTTTCACTTTTTCGATAAGGGAAAGCATTTCGCGGCCCCGCTCAGGGTTTAAAACTGAAAAGGTATCGCTTTCAGGGGTTTTGATATTTCTAAAATCAAAAGAATCGTCCTCTATGTCCTTTATGCTTTTTATGTGGGCGGTGATTTTTATTCCTTTTTCCTCAAGAATTTGTTTGGCAATCCCGCCTGCAACGCACAAGGGAGCAGTAAGTCTGCCTGAAAAATGACCGCCTCCCGTATGGTCCTGAAAGCCTTCATATTTTATTTCGGCGGTGAAATCTGCGTGACCGGGTCTTGGGGTGATTTTTATATTATCATAATCTTTCCCTCGGGTGTTAGTGTTTTCTATCACGGCACAAAGAGGAGCACCGCAGGTTTTTTTGTTAAAAAGACCTGACACAAAGCGGGGGATATCGCCCTCCTTCCTTGGTGTCGCAAATGAGCTGTTTCCGGGAGCACGTCTTTTTAAAAAGGAAGAGAGTTTCTCCATATCAATCTCATGTCCTGCGGGGAGTCCGTCAACAACTACGCCTATTCCTTCTGAATGAGATTGACCGAAAATTGAAATTTTTAAGTTTTTTCCTATAATACTGCTCATTTTAATCTCCATTCTGCCGCTCCGCAATGGCACAAATAGTATTTAAATTTTCCCTTTCATGCGGAGCAAAGGAATGAAAGAGATTAAAACGCGCATGTGCGTTTCGGCTGATGCCGAAAATTTCGCACGCGCAATAAAATCCGCCGGAGGCTGATAACATGAAAGAAACTTTCATGTTATCACCTCATATTCTCCACCGAGTTTTTTGAAATCTTCAAAAAAGTGCGGATAAGATTTTTCTACTGCATCGGCTCCTTCTATTATTACGGGAGCGGTGCATTTTATGGAGGCTATTGCCGCCATCATGGCTATTCTGTGGTCGCCAAAGCTTTCTATTTTGCCTCCCGAAAGAGTTTTTTTGCCTTTTATAATCATTCCGTCATCGCAGGGTGTGATATCTGCCCCCAAATTTTTAAGAGTTTCGCAGACTGACAAAATGCGGTCGCTTTCTTTAAGACGAAGTCTTGCGGCACCTTTTATAACGGTTTCACCTTCACAAAGTGATGCCACGGCACAAATTATCGGAACTAAATCGGGAATGTTTCTGGCATCAATTTCTGCGGGCAGTTTTTCCAAAATCTCAATAATTTCTCTGTCGCCCTGCTTGGATTTTTCCGAAAGACCTTGAATTTCAATATTTCCGCAAATTTTGTTTGCACAAAGCCAGAAAGCACCGTTTGACCAGTCACCTTCAACGAAAAATTCCTTTGGGCTTTTATATTCCTGATTTCCTTTTATATAAAAAGTATTATTTTCAAAATGAGTAAAGACACCAAATTTTTCCTGAACATCTCTTGTAATATCTATGTAGGGGAAACTTTCTAGTTCTCCTTCTATTTTAATCTCGCTGTCACCTGAAAGGAGGGGAAGGGAGATTAAAAGTCCCGTTATAAATTGAGAGGAAACATTTCCCGGAAGAGTATATGTTCCGCTTTTTAATTGCCCTTCGGCAACAAATGGGTTTGAGCCTTCGGGAGAGAGTGTGCATCCGTTTTTTATAAGCTCACCGTAAAGGGGGGAGATAGGTCTTTCTGGAAGTCTGCCTGCGAGTGAAAACTGAAACTTACCGCCGAGTGCCATTGTAAGTGGCAACATAAAACGAAATGTTGAGCCGCTTTCACCTATGGGGAGCACCGCTTTATGTTTTGCGGGGTGCGGAAAAAGGGTTTCACTTTCAAATTCCATGCCGAGTGCTTTAAGAGAGTTTATGGTTGCAAGAATATCGGCGGAATAAAAGAGATTATGAAATTTTGTTTTTTCTTTCGAAAGTGCCGCACATATAAGTGCCCTGTGGGCAACCGATTTTGAGGGGATTGCCGAAACAGTACCTGAAAGATTTTGGGGAGTAATTCTAATTTTCATTTTTTCCACCTTCCAGAAAGTGGGCAAGATTTTCCCTTGAAACGGGATAAATTTCACAGTTGCCGATTTCCCTCGGCACTATAAGATTTATTTTCTCGCCCATAACCTTTTTATCCGAAAGCATTAAGCTGATAAGTTTTTCTTTGTCTATATCATAGTCTGTGGGAAGATTGTATTTTTTTATAAGAGATATAATTTTTTCGGTACATTCTTTGGTGCAAAGTCTGTTTCTTTCGGCACAAAGAGCCATCTTTGCCATACCTATTGCGACCGCCTTGCCGTGAATAATTTCAAAGTTTGCGGCACATTCTGCGGCATGGCCTATGGTGTGGCCGAAATTAAGCAGTTGTCTTTCACCTTTGTCAAATTCATCATTTTCTACGATTTGGCTTTTTATGGAAACACATGTTTCTATGATTTTTGCCATGTCACATTCGCCTTTTTCAAGATATGAAAAAAGCTCTTTATCACGGATTATGGCATATTTTATAACCTCTGCCATTCCGCTTTTGTAGTTTTCGTCATCTATGGTTTTAAGTGTATCTGTGTCACAGACAACGAGTGAAGGCTGATAAAATGCGCCTGCAAGATTTTTGCCTTTATCAAGGTCAATCGCAGTTTTGCCACCCACTGACGAATCGACTGCTGAAAGAATTGTTGTCGGAATTTGAATATATGGTATTCCTCTTAAAAATGTTGCCGCCGCAAAGCCCGTCATATCACCTACAACGCCTCCGCCGAGGGCAAAAAGCATATCGTTTCGGCAAATTTGATTATCTGCCATAAAGTTTAAAAGGGAAAGATAGGTATTTCCGTTTTTCGATTTTTCGCCTGCAGGAAATATAAAGGTTTTTACGGTTACCCCTTCGTCTTCAAGGGATTTTTTAACCCTTTCGAGGTAGAGGGGCGAGACATTGCTATCCGTTACTACGACTGCGGTTTTTGTTTTCATAAATGGTGAGGAAAGCTCACCTATACGGTCTATAAGACCTGTATCTATTAAAATATCATATTTTTTTGAGGCTTTAACTTCTACCTTTATCAATTTTGTCAACCTCCTGTTTTAACTCGCTCCCTTTTTGAAGGAGAGAGAGAAGTGTTTCGCTATCGCCCTTTTCGATAGCATCTTTATATTCTGTGAGGGAATTTATTATTGTATCAAGCTCAAAGAGAACATTTTCGCGGTTTTCCATAAATAGCTCTGTCCACATGGGGGCATTTAGATATGCAACCCTTGTAAGGTCCTTATAGCTTCCTGCGGAAAGCCCTTTATGTGCCTTTGCGGTGGGGCTTTTCATATAGGCATTTGACACTATATGGGCAAGCTGTGAGGTAAAGGCAATTATTTTGTCATGCTCACTTTCTTTCCAGATAGTGTATCTGCCGAAAAGAAGAGGTGAGAGCATCTCTTTCGCTTTGTCAAAAAGCTCTATATCGTCATATCTTGGCGGTACAAGTGCCATTATGGCACCTTTAAAAAGCGAGGCGCTGCTATATTTAAAGCCTGAAAACTGCTTGCCTGCCATGGGGTGACCGCCCAAAAATGTAAAGCCATGTTTTTCTGCGAGGGAAAAACCCTCTCGGCAGACTTCGCGTTTTGTACCTGCGCAGTCAATAACTATTTGACCTTTGCCAAAATTTTTGCAGTTTTCTTTAAGATAATTTATTGTGTTTTGTGGTGTGAGTGCTATTATTACCACGTCACACTCCTTTAAGTTCTCCTTGGTGAGAACATTATCGGCAACGCCTGAAATTATGGCATATTCCATTACTATTTTATCTTTATCGAAAATTAAAACTTCATGCCCTGCCGCTTTATAGGCTTTCGCCACAGAGCCGCCTATAAGACCTGTTCCTACAACTCCTGCTTTCATTTTATGACCTCACGTACTTTCAAAACTGACGATGCCACATCATTAAACTGTTCGGGGGTGAGAGACTGTGCACCGTCACAAAGTGCTTTGGAAGGATTATTATGAACTTCTATCATAAGTCCGTCTGCCCCTGCGGCTGCCGCTGCAAGTGCCATTGGTTTTACAAGGCGGGAAATGCCTGTTGCGTGGCTCGGGTCTACAACAACTGGAAGATGTGTAAGCTCGCGAAGGAGGGGAACTGCCGAAAGGTCGAGAGTGTTTCTTGTAAAGTTTTCAAACGTTCTTATTCCTCTTTCGCAAAGAATAATATTTTCATTACCGCCTGCCATGATATATTCAGCACTCATCAAAAGTTCTTTTAAGGTATTTGCAAGTCCTCTTTTTAAAAGAATTGGTTTTTTAGTTCTGCCAAGCTCTTTTAAAAGCTCGAAGTTTTGCATATTTCGTGCGCCCACCTGAATTAAATCGACATTCTCAAAGAGGGGAAGGTGGTTTGCATTCATAATTTCGGTTACAATGGGCATGCCTGTTTCTTTTTTTGCTTTTAGTAAAAGCTCAATGCCGTCAGCTTTCAGTCCCTGAAAATCGTAGGGTGAGGTTCTGGGTTTAAAAGCTCCCCCGCGAAGAAGAGCGGCGCCTGATGCTTTTACACTTTCTGCAATATTTAAAAGCTGCTCCTCGCTTTCAACAGAGCAGGGACCTGCCATAAATGCAAAATGCCCACCGCCTATCTTTACTCCGCTTACATCTACTATGCTGTCCTCGGGATGGAATTTTCTGTTGGCACTTTTAAATGGGTCGGAAATTCTTTTAACCGATTCAACTATTTCAAGTCCTGCAACAAGGTCAATATCTATTCGGCTTGTGTCACCTATAAGACCTAAAACTGTCTGAAACTGTCCTTCACTTACATGAACCTGCAAGCCCTGATGCTCAAACCATGCCTGAAGGTTTTCAATCTGTTTTTCATCTACTCCGCTTTTAAGTACCGCTATCATTTTTATTCCTTCTTTCATACAAAAAAGCTACACCGAGGAGCGACCCTGTGTAGCTTTAGATTAACTGATTTTTAAAAATTCATTTAAACTAATTATTTGCAACACAAATCGCTCTTACTTTGCTTCTAAAGTAAAAGTAAAAGAAATATTCAGCTGCAAAAAATAAATTTTTCATTTTTAAAAGTTTCCTTTTTTCAAAATCTAAAAATAGTTTATCACTATTTTTTTATATTGTCAACATTTTTTTCAAACTTTTTTTACTGCTTTTATAATATGAGCAATAGTAGGTACGAATATAAGGTTTATCAGAAGTTCAACGAGAAAATTAAGTCCTACCATGCCGAGTATTATGTAGCTTATATTCGAAGAAAAGCCTGCGCCTTGTGCCCATGACGAGACAAGGTCAGAAAATACTATGAGCATTGTGATGCATAAAATACCTGTATTTATAATCGGACACAAAATTGCTGCAAGCACTGTGCCGAGTGTTGTTTTTCCGCGTTTTGTGAAAGCTTTTGCCACGAGACCTGAAATATATCCTGCCGCTGTGCTTTTAATGATACATACCAAAGCCGTTACCAGAGCATTTTGCTGAAGCATTAAATTTCCGCCAACGTCTGCTCCCGTTATAACTGCATAAAGCACTACTCCTCCGAATGCTGCACCCAAAAGTGCACCTGATAGGGGACCGTAAATAATAGCGCCTATTATAATAGGTACAAGTGCGAGTGTAATAGAAAAAGGACCTATGCGGATAGAGCTTGCAAATGCCTGCAAGACTATTACTATTGCCATTAAAAGTGCTGTTCCCACAAGACGATTTGTTTTTGAAGTTGTCATGTTATTACCTCCTTTGATTTAAGAAATTATAGCACAAAAAATATTTTTTGTCAATATTTGAAAAAAGTGTTGACAAATTGGGGGAAGGGTAGTATAATATCAGGGTAACAAGCAGAGCGATGGCTCTCACCATGGTGCGAAAGCTAGATGGTAAATAAACTTTTGAGTTTCTTTGTGCTGCTTGTTTTGGCTGCACTTTTTTTGTGCAGAAAAATTTTGGGAGGTGCTTTACAATAGGTAAAGAAATGATGATTAATGAGGAAATCCGCGACAAGGAAGTCCGCCTCATTGACAGTGACGGTGCACAGCTTGGCATAGTTTCTGCTAAAGAAGCGCAGAACATGGCCTATGCTAAAAATCTTGATTTGGTTAAAATTGCTCCAAAGGCAGAGCCGCCTGTTTGCAGAATTATGGACTACGGCAAATATAAGTATGAAATGGCTAAAAAAGAGAAGGAAGCCCGCAAAAACCAGAAGGTTGTTGAAATTAAAGAAGTAAGGCTTTCTCCTACTATAGACGAGCACGATTTTAACACCAAATTAAATCACGCTATTAAATTCCTTAAAAACGGTGACAAAGTTAAGGTTACTATCCGTTTCAGAGGAAGAGAAGTTCAGCACTCATCTCTCGGTGAAGCAATACTTAAAAAATTTGCAGACGGTGTATCGGAAGTTGCAAATCTTGACAAAAATCCTAAGCTCGAAGGCAGATTTATGACTATGTTTGTTTCGCCTAAATGATTTCGCTTTAAAGCACATGCTTTGAGATAATTAAATTTTGATAAGGAGGGTTTACATTGCCTAAACTTAAAACACACAGAGGTGCAGCTAAACGTTTTAGCTTAACTAAAAACGGTAAGGTAAAAAGAGGTAAGGCTTTCAAAAGCCACATTCTTACTAAAAAGACAACAAAGAGGAAAAGAAGACTCCGTAAGGTTTCTTACGCTTCAGTTCCAAACGCAGCTACAATCAAAAGACTTATACCATACAAATAAGGAGGGGAAATAGATGGCTCGTGTTAAAGGTGCTATGCACACAAGAAAAAGACGCAAAAAAATATTAAAGCTCGCAAAGGGTTTCAGAGGTGCGAAGTCAACTAACTTCCGTATTGCCAACCAGGCAGTTATGAAATCACTTGTTTACGCATACGTTGGAAGAAAGCAGAAAAAGAGAGACTTCAGACGTCTCTGGATTGCTCGTATCAGCGCTGCTTGCAAAATGAACGGAATTAACTACTCACAGTTTATGAACGGTCTTAAAAAAGCAAACATTGACATAAACAGAAAAATGCTTTCTGAAATTGCTATCGCAGATGCAGCTGCATTTACTGCACTTGTAGAAAAAGCGAAAGCGGCTCTTTAATGAGAAAGAAAAGAAGGATGTAAAAATTTGTTTTTTTACATTCTTTTTTGTTTTATATGGGTAATTGACTTTTTATGTATTAAGAGTTATAATATAGGTATATATTTTGAAATGGGAGAAAATTATGTACATTTCCAGCACTTCCAACGAAAAACTGAAATTTTTAAATTCTCTTAAAAAGAAGTCGGTGAGAGATGAAAGTGGTCTTTTACTTTTAGAAGGTGAAAGGCTTATATATGACAGCGAAAAGTGGGGGGCAGAGATTGTTTCCGTTTTCTACAAAGAAGGGTACGAGGGCAGAAAAATTTCTTGTGACGACTTTTACACACTTTCCGAAAAGGCTTTCCAGAAGGTTTCGGAGACAGTAAATTCTCAAGGGATAATTGCAGTTGCGAAAAAACCTTCCTGCAACATAGAAAAAACAGGAAAAAATCTTTGTATTTTATGTGACAACGTTCGCGACCCGGGGAATATGGGAACTATTATAAGGCTTGCACATGCAAGCGGAGCGGCACTTTTAATAAGTGAAGGATGCACAGACCCTTATTCTCCCAAGTGCGTCCGCTCTTCAATGGGTGGAATTTTTGCCGCACCTGTGCAATATCTTAATAGTGACGTGATTTCTTTTCTTAAAGGCAGCGGCTACATTTTTTATGCAGGTCTTCTTAACGATAAAAGCAAGCTGCTTTTTGAAACGGATTTTAACGAGAAGTGCGTTTTGGTTGTTGGAAATGAGGGTGACGGCATTTCAGAGGAAATGCAGAGGATATGCGATGCCCCCGTACTAATTCCTATGCCGGGTGGGGCTGAAAGCTTAAATGTGGCAACTGCGGCATCGGTTATGGTTTATGAATATATTAGACAAAGAGGATAAATATGAGAATCAAGGCAGAAATAAATCTTGAAAATATAAGGCAAAACCTTTTAAATGTGCGTGCAAAGATAGGGGAAGGAACAAAGCTTTGTGCAGTTATAAAGGCTGACGGATATGGTCACGGAGCAGTAGAGATTTTTAAAAATATTTTAGATATTGCCGACTTTTTTGCAGTTGCGACTATTGAAGAGGCTTTGGAGCTTCGTAAGATTTGCCGTGAATGTCCTATTCTCATTCTGGGATATATTTTCCCCGAAGGTTATGCTGATGCTATAAAAAACGATATTGACATTACGGTTTTTACTCTCTGCGATGCAAAGAAAATTTCAAAAGAGGCTGAAAAAATCGGTAAAAAGGCAAAAATACATATTGCTCTTGACACGGGTATGGGCAGAATAGGCTTTGATTTGTCGGAGAAAAGTCTTAATGAGGTTTTTGAAATTTGTTCTCTCAGTGGTATTAAGGCAGAGGGGATTTTTACGCATTTTGCCACGGCAGACGAGGCAGACAAAGCATTTACCTTAAATCAAAAAGCGGAGTTTGACGGCTTTTGCCAAAGGCTTTTTGATATGGGTGCTAAAATTCCTATTCGCCACATAGCAAACAGTGCCGCTATTATGGATTTTGAGGATTTTGGTTATGAAATGGCAAGATGCGGAATTGTAACTTACGGGCTTTATCCATCAAACGAGGTTTTGAAAAGCAACTTGGAGCTTGCTCCTGCAATGTCACTTAAAAGCCATATTTCCCACATAAAAAAAGTTCCCGAAGGTACTCCCATAAGCTATGGTGCTACATACAAGACGGAAAGTGAGGCAACCATTGCCACGGTTCCCGTAGGCTATGCAGACGGATATCCAAGACATCTTTCAAACTGCGGAAGAGTTTTGATAAACGGAAAGAGTGCACAGGTAGTGGGCAGAATTTGCATGGACCAGTTTATGGTTGACATTTCGGGAATTTCGGCAAATGTGGGAGATGAGGTTATACTAATCGGAAAAAGCGGTGAAGAAGAGATAACGGCTGACGAAATTGCTGAAAAAGTCGGAACTATAAACTATGAAATTATTTGCGGTATCGGTAAAAGGGTGCCGAGAATATATATTCAGTAAAAAAGTGCTGTGATAATTCGCAGCACTTTCTTTTTTAGTTTGGCGACATGTATTTCTGCGCATTAAAAAAGCGCAGCCGGAGCTGCGCCAAAAACGCAAACTCCGTTTGTTACCACACAAATCTTAACAATGTAAAGAAAACTCTTACATCCATCAAGTGGAATTTGCATTTTTTCAAATTCATCTTTGACGGATGTAACAGAAAATAACCTCTATATGAAAATACAGAGCTTTCTAAAATACATTGTTAATTTGTGTGGTACGTTTAGTATATCACAAACAATGGAAATTTACAAGTGTTTTGGAAAGAATTTTTATTGCAATGTGTGTCGCATTATGGTAAAATATGATAAGGCAAGACTAAAAAGGGTGTAAATCCGGGCGGTTATGCCATCATCTCTTTTAAAGGGGGTGATAGCTATGGATAATGAATACATAATATCTTTTATGCTTATTCTTTTGCTTTTAGTAATTTCCATAAAAAAATAACGCCCACGACCAAATGAAGCGTTATTTTTTATAAAAACCTTTAATTTGGCATAACCGTTTGAGGTCTTGCCTTTTTCTATGCTTATTATATAGGATAGCAGGTTGTTTGTCAAGAAAATTTTTATATTGAATTTATCAAGCCGTAGAAAGGCGAAGAGAAAATGGTGCAGAATAAACGAAAAAATACAATAAAAAGGGAATTCGATTATTCGAATTCCCTCTGCTATTAATTCTCTATTAACCCAATTCAGCAAAATACTTAATTGTTCTTACCATCTGGCTTGTGTAAGAATTTTCGTTATCATACCAGGAAACAACCTGTACCTGTGTATAATCTGTTCCTTCGATTTCGGAAACCATTGTCTGTGTTGCATCGAAAAGTGAGCCGAAGTTCATGCCGATGATATCGCTTGATACGAGCTCTTCTTCTGTGTAGCCGTAGCTTTCATTAGCAGCGGCTTTCATTGCAGCATTGATTTCGTCTTTTGTAACCTTACCTTTAACTACAGCAACGAGGATTGTTGTTGAACCTGTAGGTGTGGGAACACGCTGTGCAGAGCCGATGAGCTTGCCGTTAAGTTCAGGAATAACAAGTCCGATAGCTTTTGCAGCACCTGTGGAGTTAGGAACGATGTTTACTGCTGCTGCACGGCTACGTCTGAGGTCGCCTTTTCTCTGAGGACCGTCAAGTGTCATCTGGTCGCCTGTGTAAGCGTGAATTGTGCTCATGATACCGCTCTGGATAGGAGCTAAATCGTTAAGCGCTTTTGCCATAGGTGCGAGACAGTTTGTTGTGCAGGAAGCTGCAGAAATTACTGTATCGTCCTTTGTGAGTGTTTCATGGTTTACATTGTAAACGATTGTAGGAAGGTCGTTACCTGCAGGAGCAGAAATAACAACTCTCTTTGCGCCTGCCTGGATGTGAGCAGATGCTTTTTCTTTTGATGTGTAGAAACCTGTGCACTCGAGCACAACGTCTACTCCGATTTCGCCCCAGGGCAAATCTTTTGCGTCTTTT
>JAZOQG010000080.1:0-1634 GCA_045656005.1 Clostridia bacterium | reverse complement strand
TTACCTCCTATGCACTATGACATAACTATACATATATATAATACCACCTTCTCTTCAATATTTCAACAGTTTTTTGCCATTCTTTACAAATTTGTTACAAAATTCTCTGTTGTATCAAAATCGAAACAGAACAGCATCATTCTGCATAAAATAATAATTGAAAATATCCTGAAAGGAGTAATGTTATGCTTGCTTCCGTTGCTTCATCCACTTCCGCAAACAGACTAAAACGAAGGCTTCACGAATTAGGAATAATTTCTTCCGTAATTCAGACTCCGCATATATTAACAAAAGGCGGCTGCGGTTATTGTCTTCGGTTTGATGATGAACTAAAATCAACCGTAGAAAAGTCCGCTTTGGATATCGGAATAAAAATTCGTGCATTTTATCGCGAATCATATAACGGTGAAAAAAAAGAGTATTATAAAATTTAAGAGGTGTACTATGATTTATCTTGATAATGCCGCTACTACTTTCCCGAAACCCGAATGTGTAATTGATGCCGTTACGGAATTCATGAAAAAACACGGAGGAAACCCCGGCCGAGGCGGTCATTTTCTTTCAGAGGTTGCTGCAGAAAAAGTTTTGGAATGTCGGGAAGAACTTGCCTCTCTGATAGGTACAGAAAATGCAGAAAGAATCATATTCACAAAAAATGCAACCGAAGCAATAAACTTAGCAATAAAGGGAACTTTGAAAAAAGGTGATGAAATAATCATTTCCTCCATGGAGCACAACAGCGTTTTGAGAAGCTGCATCAACCTTGAAAGCAAAGGAATTACAGTTAAAATTGCACGGGCAGACCATATGGGTTTTGTGCACACAGATTCAGTATCAAGTCTTATTACTCCTGCCACAAAAATGATATGCATTATTCATGCGTCAAACGTAGTCGGAACAGTTAATCCTGTGCGGGAAATATATAAAATGGCTAAGCAAAAAGGTATCACAATGCTTGTTGATGCCGCACAAAGCGGCGGAATACTTGAAATTGATACCGACTGCGGTGATATGATTGCTTTTGCAGGGCACAAAGCATTATACGGACCTTTCGGAACAGGTGCGCTTTATATAAAACCGGGAATACTACCCGACACTTTAACAGAAGGAGGTACCGGAAGTTTGTCAGAAAGTGCTCTTATGCCGGATATATTCCCCGACAGATATGAAGCAGGAACTCTCAATGCCTGCGGAATTGCAGGTTTATGTGAAGGCATTAAATTTGTAAAACGAGAAGGCGTTTATGAAAAAGAATTAGCTCTGGCAAAATTTTTGAAAGAAGAAATGTCCGCCGTAAAAGGAGTTAAAATCCTTGGCTCTCCCGAAATCGGAGTTGTCGGAATTCATACTAAAGCCCATGACTGTGTGGATATTTGCACCAGATTGAATAACGATTATCTAATTGCATCAAGAGCAGGACTTCATTGCTCTCCAATGGCGCACAGAACATTAGGAACCGTTACAAGTGGATTACTGAGGTTTTCCACCGGTTTTTTTAATACAGAAAAAGAAATTTCCGAAGCTGCTATGGCGTTGGAAAAAGTTATAAAACATTAAAATTATGTTACAAAAAGAAAAAAATTCTTTTTTTACAGACCAATTTATTGTATAATTATAATATATATTACAATAAA
>JAZOQG010000079.1:0-17502 GCA_045656005.1 Clostridia bacterium | reverse complement strand
CTCCGACTTGCAAATCCCATAGCAAAGGAAATGGCAACAGACTATGGAATAACTCCGAGAAAATCTGCATCTATACTGGACACGTTTTCATGTATATTTCAGGGCATAATTCCTTATGGTGCCCAGATGCTAGTGGCACTTTCTGCTGCAAATGAGCTTGGCGGAAATTTGTCTGCATTTGATATAATTCCATATCTTTACTATCCTTTTATGCTTTTTATAAGTTCGATGATATTTATATTCTTAATACAAGATAGAAACAAGGCATCGGGAAATTAAATTCCCGATGCCTTGTTTTTTGTTAAATAATATATTTTTTTACCGTAAACCCTTGACAAAATTCGCAAAATATGTTTTAATTATATACGTTTACAAACATTAAACTTTTGGTATATTTTAATTAACCTTTGAGAAGGTGATTTGTGTGATTAAAATAGGGGATAAACTTAAAAATTTAAGGCTTAAAAACAATCTTACCCAATCAGAGCTTGGGAGCCGTTGTGATTTGACAAAAGGATTTATTTCACAGCTTGAGTCGGATTTGACTTCGCCCTCGCTTTCAACGCTTGAAGACATTTTAACCTGCCTTGGCACAAACTTTACGGAGTTTTGGAGCGACATTCAGGAAGAAAAGATTGTTTTTACATCTGACGATGTAACTGTTGCTGAGTTTGAAGACGGCACAAAAATTCACTGGCTTGTGCCTGATGCACAAAAAAATGAGATGGAGCCTATCAGAATTGAAATTGAGCCCATGTCAAAAAGTGAGTTTCATCAGCCACATGAAGGCGAGGAATTTGGTTATGTTCAGCGCGGCGGAGCAGTATTGGTTTTGGGCGATAAAAGATATAAGCTGAAAAAGGGTGACAGTTTTTATTTTAAATCAAAAACACCCCACTATATTGAAAACACATCAAAAACAAATGCGGCATCTATATTATGGGTTTCATCGCCGCCAAGTTTTTAAAAAGGAAACGAGATATGAAGAAACTGGGAAAAGTATTAATTTTATTACCGTTTATGCTTTGGCTGGTACTGCTTATAGTAGTGCCCTTGTTTCTTATTGCTTTTTATGCATTCACAAATAATGAAAATGAAATATTAAAATTCTCATGGGATAATTTCAGAGAATTTATGAGACCTGACCTTATTAAGGTTTTGGTAAGAAGTTTAAAACTTTCGCTTATATCAACCGTTATATGTCTTTTTGCAGGGTATCCGATTGCACTCATTTTAGCAGGGGACACATTCAAGAAAAAAGCAATACTTCTTGTGCTCTTTATTGCACCTATATGGATGAACTTCCTTCTGCGTACTTATGCATGGCTTACCTTACTTGAAGGTACGGGAGTTATAAACTCGGCGCTTAAAGCAATAGGATTTGAAGGTATGCAGTTTCTCGGGAAGGAAAGCTCGGTAGTATTTGGTATGGTTTATAACTTCCTGCCATATATGGTATTTCCGATATACTCATCAGTCAGTAAAATTCCGCATTCACTTATCGAAGCGGCTCATGACCTTGGAAGCAGTGACTATATCTGTCTTAAAAAGATTATACTGCCTTTGAGTCTGCCTGGAATTTTGTCGGGAATAACCATGGTTTTCGTTCCAGGTGTTACAACGTTTGTAATTTCGCAGTTTCTCGGCAGCGGAAACGTGATTTTGATAGGTGATATTATTGAACAGCAATTTACAAAAGCAAGCAACTGGGGTTTTGGTGCCGCAATTTCCATTGTGGTTATGATAGTTGTTTTCATTTGTATGTGGGTTGTTAATAAGTTTACCGATGAGCAGGAGGTGACACTTCTGTAATGAAAAAAACAATTTCAAAAATTTATTTTTACATTGTTCTTTTAATGCTTTATGCACCGATACTGATGCTTGCCATTTTTTCATTTAACGAATCAAAGTCCAGAGGCAAGTGGGGCGGATTTTCTCTCAAATGGTACGAAGGGCTTTTTGAAAACGAAAAAATGATGGATGCTTTAATTGTCACTTTTGCGGTGGCGATTGCGGCGGCGGTGGTGTCAACCATAATTGGAACAATTTCTGCAATAGCACTGTATAAAAGCAGAGCGGGATTTAAAAAGTGCATGTCAACTTTAACGCAGATACCCATGATGAACTCAGATATTGTAACGGGTGTATCTCTTATGATGCTCTTTAGCTTTTTAAGAATTGATTTAGGGTTTACTACACTTCTTTTGTCCCACATAACGTTTTGCATACCTTATGTTATTTTTTCGGTTATGCCAAAGCTATATGGTTTAAATTCAAATATTTACGAAGCGGCGCTTGACCTTGGCGCAACACCTCTTAAGGCATACACGAAGGTTGTGCTTCCTGAAATTATGCCGGGGATTTTGTCAGGCTTTTTAATGAGCATAACACTTTCGATTGATGATTTTGTAATCAGCTTTTTCAACACAGGTAAAGGTGTACAAAATATATCAATTCTGGTTTACTCATCAAAAACAGGTGTTAATCCTGAAAATTATGCACTTTCAACACTTATGTTTGGTGCGGTTATCATTTTGCTTTTGATTATGAACTTTAAAGATTTGAAAACTAAAAAACCAAAGAGATAAAGGAGAAATGGTAAATGAAAAAAATTGCTTTGTTTTTATGTGCGGTTATGATGCTTTTTATGCTTTCCGGATGTGGTGATGACGGAAGAACAGTTTTAAACGTTTATAACTGGGGCGAATATATTGACGAAGATGTTTTGGAGCTATTTGAAGAAAAGTACCCCCATATCAAAATAAATTATGAAACCTATGCAGACAATGAAACAATGTACACAAAGGTTAAAAACGGTGGAGGAAAGTATGACGTTTTAATTCCTTCCGACTACATGATTGCAAGACTTATTGACGAGGATATGCTTTCGGAAATTAATTATGCAAACGTTCCGAATTTCCAGTATATTGACGAAAAATATAAAGGCTGGAGTTTTGACGAAGAGAACAAATATTCAGTTCCTTATATGTGGGGAACAGTTGGAATTTTATATGACAAAACAAAGGTTTCTGAGACAGAATTTACATGGGACACTTTGTTTGATGCAAAGTATAAAGGTCAGGTTCTCGTTAAAAACGATATGAGAGATATGCTCGGCATTGCACTTAAAAGCCTCGGCTATTCCATGAACAGCACAAGTGAAAGCGAACTTCGTCAGGCAAAAGACAAACTCGTTTCACAAAAGGAAAATGTTGTGGGCAGAGTGGGCGATGAGGGTATGGATAAAATGATTGCAGGAGAAGCTGCACTTGCAGTAATGTACGCAGGTGATGGTGCCTACTGCATGAGCGAAAATGAAAACCTCGATTTTGCAATCCCAAGCGGCGGAACAAACTTTTTTGTAGACTCTATGGTAATTCCTAAAAATGCAGAGCACAAAGTAGAAGCAGAGCTTTTTATAAACTTTATGTGTGAAACTGAAATTGCTCTTATGAACGCAGAAGAAATAGGGTATTCAACACCACACACAGAGGCTTACAAACTCCTTCCTGGAAAACACGATTTTCAGTATCCAGGAAGTGAGGTGCTTGACATTGCGGAGGTTTATCAGTACCTTGGCGAGCACACAGAGCTTTACGATAAAATCTGGACAGAATTTATAGCATCTATCTAAAAATTATTCTCGAAGGAGGTGCCTTTCTTGAGCGAACATATCATAGACCTTATGGGCATTTCAAAATCATTTGGCGAAACAAGAGTTTTGCATGATTTCAATCTATATATAAGAAAAAATGAGTTTCTGACTTTACTGGGTCCTTCAGGTTGCGGAAAAACAACAATGCTTAGAATTATTGGCGGTTTTGAAAGTCCTGACAGCGGAAAGGTTTTGTATAAGGGAGCGGATATTCAGACAATCCCCCCCAATAAAAGAAACTTTAACACTGTTTTTCAGAAATACTCCCTTTTCCCTCACATGAATGTATATGACAACATTGCTTTCGGACTTCGTATCAAAAAGATGGACGAAAGACATATTGAGGAAAAGGTAACATGGGCTTTAAAACTTGTAAACCTTTCTGGTTTTGAGAAAAGAAAGCCTGATTCTCTTTCGGGCGGTCAGCAACAGAGGGTTGCGATTGCGAGAGCGGTTGTATGTGAGCCTGAAATATTGCTTTTTGATGAGCCACTCGGTGCACTTGACTTAAAACTTCGTCAGGAAATGCAACATGAGCTTAAAAATCTGCAGCAATCTCTTGGAATTACCTTTATATATGTAACTCATGACCAGGAAGAGGCACTTACTATGAGTGACACTATTGTTGTTATGAGTGAAGGTAAAATTCAGCAGATAGGAACACCTGTTGATATATATAATGAGCCTAAAAACCGCTTTGTAGCAAGGTTTATTGGAGAGAGCAACATTGTTGATGGTATCATGCGCGAGGACTTTAAGGTTACATTTGCAGGTCGTGACTTTGAATGTGTTGATAAGGGATTTGGCAAGGACGAGGAAATAGATGTTGTTATCCGTCCTGAAGATATAAAACTTGTAAAAGGCGACGGCATGCTTTCAGGTATAGTGGAAAGCGTATTCTTCAAAGGTGTTCATTATGAGATGACAGTAAAAAGTGATGACACATTGTGGCTTGTGCAGAGCACATCATATGAAGAAGTTGGGGCAGAGGTAGGCATAAATATTTACCCCAATGATATTCATATTATGAAAAAAAGCGAAGAACAAATTATAAAAGAAGCATAAATAAAAAAATAATGTCATATATATGTACAAACATTACCGGAAGGAGAAGGGTATGAACATATATAATGACATTGCAAAAAGAACCGGAGGAGATATTTACATCGGTGTCGTAGGCCCGGTTCGGACGGGAAAGTCCACATTTATTAAAAAGTTTATGGAAAAATTGGTACTGCCGAATATTCCTGAGCAGTACAGTCGCATGCGTGCAGTTGACGAAATGCCACAAAGTGCAGCAGGGCGAACAATAATGACAACTGAACCGAAATTTATTCCTAATGAAGCGGTAACCATTGAACTTTCAGACAATGCAAAAATGAATGTGAGAATGATTGACTGCGTTGGTTATATTGTAAACGGAGCTTTGGGGGATATGGAGGAAGGGCATCAGCGCATGGTTAAAACTCCATGGGCAGAGAGCGAAATGCCTTTCTCAAAAGCGGCTGAAATAGGGACAGAAAAAGTTATAAGGGAACATAGCACAATAGGGCTTGTTATCACTACAGATGGCTCAATTACGGATATATCAAGAGACGGGTATATCGAAGCGGAAGACAGGGTTATAAATGAGCTTAAGGAGATAAACAAACCCTTTATTATTCTCTTAAATTCCACAAATCCGGAGGGCGAACGTTGCCAGAAAATAAAGAAAGAGCTTCATGAAAAGCATGGTGTTTGCACAATGGCTGTTGACTGTGCAAATATGAACACGGGAGACATAAATAAAATAATTGAAGGGGTACTTTTTGAATTTCCGCTTTCGGAAATTTCAGTTGATATGCCTCTTTGGGTTACAAAGCTTGATGATGAGCACTATATTAAAAAGGGTATTTTCACAAAAGTTTTGGAAAGCACACAGGAAATTAAAAAAATAAGCGATGCTCCAAACTTTGCAAAGGCACTTTCTGAATTTGAATACGCAAGCAAGGTGACAGTTGAGGAAATAAATCTTGGAAGCGGTAAAGTGAAAATCAATATCACAACACCTTCGGGACTTTTTTATAAAATACTCAGCGATTCTACGGGATTTGAAATCGAAGACGAAGGAAAACTTATGTCAATTATGAAGGAACTTTCCGAAGCTAAAAGAGGATATGATAAACTTCAGTACGCACTGCATCAGGTTTATGAAACAGGGTATGGAATTGTCCCGCCGTCTATTGATGAACTTTCACTTGAAGAACCTGAAATTATAAAGCAGGGCGGAAAATTCGGTGTAAGACTTAGGGCAAGTGCTCCGTCTATACATATGATAAGAGCTGATATTGAAACGGAAGTAAATCCGATTGTAGGAACTGAAAAACAGTCAGAAGAGCTTGTAAGATATCTATTGAGCGAATTTGAGGTTGACCCCAAAAAGATATGGGAATCAAATCTTTTTGGCAAGAGCCTTCATTCCCTTGTAAACGAAGGGCTGAACAACAAACTTTCGCATATGCCCTCTGATGCGCAGGAAAAACTTCGTGAAACCTTGCAGAAAATTATCAACGAAGGCAGTGGCGGACTTATTTGTATAATATTATAACTTAAAGTGACGCAATTTGTCCACAGCCAGGTAAGAAAGTTTTGGTTTTTAAGCCATATCTTTGATTTATACTGCATCAAAAAAGCCCAAAATACGACAGTATTATGGGCTTTTTATTCTTTGTCTAAATATAAAATTCTGATATTCAAAACTGCTTTGCATCCTGAAATTCGTCAAAAAGACGATTTTCAGGACAATACTTTCTTATCTGGCTGTGGCATTTGCGTCGCTTTATTTTTATCTTGAATTTTGAAAGATATTATGATATACTATTACAAAATATAAAAAAGAAAGGAAATAAAGCAATGATAAAAAAATTTTTAACTGTTTTATTATGCTTAAGTGTAATTTCTGTAGGAGCAATGGCGTATTACGAAAAGGAACCAATCGAGATAGACCCTTTAAACAGTGAACTGTTTACTATTGTTTCAGAAATAACTGAAGAAGAATATATGGCAATTGGTGATTCGCTCTACAACGATGATTATAGCATCAACACAAGCTCTCCTCACTTAAATTTATTTTCTGATTTTCGTGACACAGAAAAGTATCCCTATAATGACGGATTAAGGAAAGATTATTACGATTATGAAGATATGGGAGAGGTTTTCAATGTTTCAGGACTTTTTGATGTATCAGGAAATATGATATATTCAAATCCCGTTATGGAAACATCAGCAATGGCAGGATCTTATAAGTACAATTTGGGATATGTAAAAGATACTGTGGTTGATTTCGGTGAGAAAATAACCGCTTTGACTACGTTTACTAATGTTTATACAGGTGATGCATATTATTTCTTTGTAGATGAC
Source organism: Clostridia bacterium (assembly GCA_045656005.1). Classification (GTDB taxonomy): domain Bacteria; phylum Bacillota; class Clostridia; order UMGS1883; family UMGS1540; genus JAZNQN01. The sequence goes on along the minus strand of JAZOQG010000079.1, from coordinate 10,448 downwards.
AATGAAAGCACTCCTTTACTTAATGATGGCTCTTTTTACTTTAAGTATAATGGTAATTTTTATCATGCAATGTTAAAAAAGAGCGCCATTATCACTGTATCATATAATGGAGAAAAGATATATTTTGACCAGTTGCCTGTTATTGATAACGGAAGAACTCTCGTTCCTCTTCGTGCAATTTTTGAAACCATTGGAGCTGCAGTTGATTGGAACGGTGAAACGCAGACGGTAACTGCCACAAAAGATGATGTTACTGTTTCTCTGATTATCAACAACACAACAGCAACTAAAAACGGCGAAACAATTACACTTGATGTTCCAGCAAAGATAGTAGGTGGAAGGACACTGGTTCCGGTTAGATTTGTTGCGGATTGTTTTGGTGTGAATGTTGATTGGAACGGAGAAATGCAGAAAGTAATTCTGACAAAATAATAACTTTCAATGCAGAGAATTTTTGTTCTCTGCATTTTTTGTGCAGTAATATATGTATGATTGATAGCTTGAATTTTTATATTTTGTATGGTATAATGAGTTTGTAAAGTAAACTCAATGAATTGCCTTAAAGAAAGAATAAAATTTGTGATATCTAAATTGTACACTGATTTTAACACCCCATACTAAGAAAAGAGATGGAAAGATGACGCAGAAAAAGGAAGAAAATCAATACGAAAAAATGACCACTTGGCCTATACCAAAGCTTGTAATTACATTGGGTGTTCCCACAACTATCAGCATGCTGGTAACAAATATCTATAATATGGCGGACACTTATTTTGTAAGTGAGCTTGGCAACAGTGCCAGCGGTGCAGTAGGCATAGTGTTCGGACTCATGGCAATTATTCAGGCATTTGGGTTTATGTTCGGTCACGGGGCGGGAAGCATAATCGCACGAAAATTAGGACAAAAAGATGCACATAGTGCAAGTGTTTTTGCATCTTTAAGCATTATGGCGTGCCTTAGCGTAGGTACACTTATTGGTGTTTTAGGTCTTATGTTTATTGAACCGCTCATGCGTATGCTTGGCAGTACAGAAACAATTCTTCCATATGCGAAAAATTATGGAATATATATTCTTATCGCCTCGCCTCTTACTATGACAAGTTTTGCCTTAAATAACATTTTAAGGTATGAGGGGAAAGCATTTTTTGCTATGATTGGTTTGACCATTGGCGGAGTTTTAAATATAATATGCGACCCTATTCTGATATTTGGTTTTAATATGGGAATAGCGGGTGCAGGACTCTCTACTGCCATTTCTCAGGCGATAGGATTTTTAATTTTGCTTTCTATGTTTTTAAGAGGTAAAACGCTGAGTAAACTTAGTGTAAAATTTGCAAAAGAAAATCCCAAGGGAATATTTGAGATTATGGCAACAGGATTTCCAAGTCTTTGCCGTCAGGGTTTAAACAGTATTGCTACCATGACACTGAACAATTTGGCAGGCGGAGTTGGCGGAGACGCGGCAGTTGCGGCGATGTCTATTGTAAACAGGATTGCATTCTTTATCTTTGCGGTAGGACTTGGTATTGGGCAGGGATTTCAGCCTGTGGCATCATTTAACTATGGAGCAAAGATATATTCGAGAGTGAAAAGAGCATTTTATTTTACCTTCGGGGCAGGAGAACTACTTCTGGGTCTGTTTGTTGTGGTGGGATTACTTTTTTCAAATCACTTAATAGAACTTTTCCGTGATGACCCGATGGTCATTGAAATAGGCACATTAAGTCTTAAATTACAGCTTTTAGCCCTTTTCTTTCATCCGCTTACAATCTGTTCAAATATGCTTTTTCAAAGTATTGGAGAAAATAAAAAGGCAACCTTTTTATCAATGCTCAGGAACGGAATATTGTTTATACCTATTTTGGTGACACTAACGAAATTTTTTGGTCTTTTCGGTGTGCAGTCAGCGCAGGCAATAGCAGATGTGCTTGCATTCTTTATATCTGCACCGCTTGTACTGAACTTTTTAAAGAGGCTTCCAGAGGACCAATTGTTTATAAAGTAAGTTTGAGGTGATTTAATGAAGGAATTATTAAATGCGGTTGAGAAGCATACAAAACTTATTTTGGATGCGGAAAGATTTATTTGGAAACATCCTGAAACAGGATACAAGGAATTTGAAACTTCTGCTTATATGGAAAAGGTATTCAGAGAACTTGGATATGACCTTGTTATGGCGGATGGTATTACGGGATTTTACACGGTTTTGGATACAGGTAAGCCAGGTCCTGAAATTTTGATTTTAGCTGAACTTGATTCAATAATATGTCCCGAGCACAAGGATGCAAACCCCTTGACGGGAGCTGTGCATTCGTGCGGACATAACGCATAGTGTGCAGCACTTGTCGGTATTGCAGTGGCTCTTAAAGAACCTGGGATTTTGAAAAAATTTTGCGGGAAAATTCGGCTTTGCGCGGTTCCGGCAGAAGAACTGTTGGAAATTGAATATAGAACGCAGCTTAAAAAACAAGGAATAATTAAATATTTTGGGGGCAAATCCGAGTTTTTGTCAAGAGGTTATTTCGATGGTGTCGATATTGCCTTTATGGTTCATACTTCATCAAATTTTAGTGTGCAAAAGGGTGCCCTTGGCTGCCTTGCTAAGTCAATTACCTATAAAGGTGTGGCAACTCATGCAGGGGTTGAACCCTGGAATGGAAAGAATGCATTTTATGCAGCAAATTGCGGTATAAATGCCATAAATGCAATTCCTGAAACCGCAACTTTGGAAAGTTATGTTAGGGGTGCAAGTTTTGATGCGATTAAAAAAGCAAATCAAAAAGTTAATCAGGCACTTTGCGGAGCGGCTCTTTCTATAGGCACCAACGTTGAAATATGCGATACATCTGGTTATGCTCCCCTTGTAAATGATAAAAATATGATAGCACTTCTTGAAAAGGCTTCAAGGATTGCCGTACCAGAGTATGAATTTTCGGTATGTGACGAAATAAGTTCAGGAAGTACAGATATGGGTGATTTAAGCTCTGTTATGCCTGTTGTTCATCCTTATGCGGGTGGAGCAACAGGTAGAGCTCATGGTAATGATTATGAGATAGCTGACCCTATTGCTGCCTGTGTTGGCAGTGCAAAACTTCAACTTGGAATGTTATATTTATTGTTAGCTGATGAGGGGAAAGAGGCATATAAAATCTTAAAAGAATATGAACCTGCATTTGCGTCAAAAAACGAATATTTTGAATATATAAAGGATTTAAACTGCTTTGGTGACAGAATTGAGTATTCTGAAGGAAATGTTGTAAAAGTAAACATAAAATAAAGAGAAGAGGTTTTGATAAAACATGGAAAAAACTTTGTCAGAAAAAGCATTGTCAATTATCAGGAAAATGCAACAAGGCGAGCTTACAGAAAGTGTAATTTACGAAGAAATTGTAAAATTTGCAAAAGGTGAAGAAAATAAGAAAACACTTCTTCGTCTTGCAGCAGAGGAAAAGGCACATTATGAAATCTGGAAAAAATACACAGGGATTGAAATGAAGCCGCAAAAGGGTAAAGTTTTTAAATTTAAAATGATTGCAAGGATTTTAGGCTTTACTTTCGCAGTAAAACTTATGGAAAAAGGCGAAGAAATGGCACAGAGTCAGTATGAAATTCTCCAGAAAGAAGTAGAGGAGAGTGCTCATATTAAAGCGCAGGAGGAGGAACACGAGAGTGCGCTTCTCGAAATGCTTGATGAAGAAAGTCTTCAATATGTTGGCAGTATGGTGCTTGGAATGAATGATGCTCTTGTAGAACTCACAGGCTCACTTGCAGGATTTACATTTGCTATGCAAAATACCAGACTTATTGCGCTTTCGGGACTTATTATGGGAATTTCCGCAACTTTTTCAATGGCATCGAGTGAGTTCCTTGCTGCAAAGAGCGAAGGAAGGGACGATGCTTTAAAATCCTGCTCTTATACGGGTGTTGCATATCTTATAACAGTCGCACTTTTGATTTTGCCATATCTTTTACTTGGAAACAGTCAATATATGACAGCACTTTTCTCGATGATAGCAGTAGTTATTTTGATAATTGCAGGTTTTACATATTATATTTCTGTTGCAAAGGGCGAAAAATTCAAGCCAAGATTTATTGAGATGACTTTTATAAGTGTTGGGGTTGCAGTAATTTCGTTCTTTGTGGGAATTTTGGCAAAACATTTTTTGGGTGTTGACTTATAATTTTTTCGGAGGATATTAAATGAAAACAGAAAAAAGTATTCTTGTTGCGTTTATTCTGAATCTCATTTTTTCGTGTTTTGAATTTGTGGGCGGAACAATTACGGGGAGCATTGCAATCATGTCCGATGCAGTTCATGATATGGGGGATGCAGTAAGTATAGGGTTATCGTATATGCTTGAACGGAAAAGCAAAAAAGAACCTGATGAAATTTTCACATATGGATATGGGAGATATTCGGTTATAGGCGGTTTAATTACAACTGTTATTCTGCTTTTTGGCTCTGCTATAGTAATTTTTAATGCAGTTATGAGAATATTTAACCCCGTCATGATAAATTATGACGGAATGATTTTGCTTTCAATTATTGGGGTTATGGTTAATTTGATTGCGGCATATTTTACCCATGGCGGTCATTCTTTAAATCAGAGAGCGGTAAATCTTCATATGATTGAAGATGTGCTTGGGTGGGTAGTAGTTTTGGCAGGTGCCATTATAATGCGTTTTACTGATATTTCACTAATCGACCCTATTATGTCAATCATGGTTTCTGTTTTTATTTTGGTAAATGCGGTTAAAAATTTAATTAAAATTCAAAACTTGTTTCTTGAGAAGGCACCTGACAATATAAAAGTAGAAGAGGTTAAAAGTAAACTTCTTGAAATTGATGGTATTTTGGATGTTCACCACATTCATATATGGAGCATGGACGGTCATCAGAATTTTGCAACAATGCACGTTGTATCCGATGTCAGCGGACACAAAATAAAAGAAAAAATAAGGGACGAAATGCTAAAATGCAGTATAGACCATGTTACTATTGAACTTGAAAAAGGAGACGAACATTGCCACGGTCGAAACTGTAATATAAAAAGCCATGAAAATCATGGACATCATCACCACTGATAAAAATTTTATATAAACAAAGGAGAAAGAAATGAAACTTGATAATTTATTGGGAAAATGTGAAAAATGTAAGAAACTTTTTGCGGTAAAAAAAGAAGGTGTAAATCTTAAAAAAACAGAGAAAACATTTAAACTCGAAGATATGAAAGAGCCTAATCTTCGTGGTGAAATGCTAAGCCGTCAGCCGGTATTTGTTACCAAGGAAAAAAGATTTTACGAAGAAGTTTCAGTTTGCAAATATTGCGGAGCAAAAACTATAAAGACAGTTATAAAAGAAGTTTAAATTTTTAGGAGAAAAAGATGTTAGAGAAAATACTTGAGCGGGTGACAAAACCTGTTCGTTATGTTGGCGGAGAATTTGGGAGCATTATAAAAAATCCCGATGAAGTTGATATAAGATACGCTTTTTGTTTTCCGGATGTTTACGAGGTTGGAATGAGCCACCTTGGCATGCGTATTTTGTATCACATGATAAATGAAAGAGAAGATGCATACTGCGAAAGAGTTTTCACACCATGGACAGATATGTGTGAAGAAATGGAAAAAACAGATATTCCTCTTTTTAGTGTTGAAACAAAAACTCCTGTAAAGGATTTTGATATACTTGGCATCACTTTGCAGTACGAAATGTGCTATACAAGTGTCCTTAAAACATTGGACCTTGCTCGCATTCCGCGTCGCTCATGTGACAGAGATGAAAGCCACCCGCTGGTTTGTGCGGGAGGACCTTGTGCATATAATGGCGAGCCTATTGCAGAATTTATTGACTTTTTCCTTCTTGGAGAAGGCGAAGAGCAGACAATGGAATATCTTGATGTATATAAAGAGTGCAAGAAAAAAGGACTTTCAAGGCAGGAAACAATTTATGAAATTTCTAAAATTGAAGGCGTTTATGTACCTTCTTATTATGATGTTGAATACGATGGCGATAAAATAAAGAGTGTTACTCCAAACAGAGAAGGTGTTCCTTCAAAAATCCGCAAACGAATTATGAAAGACCTTGATAAATCATATTTCCCTGAAAAAATGATTGTACCCTTTATGGATATTGTACATGACAGAATTTCCATAGAACTTTTCAGAGGATGTATAAGAGGTTGCAGATTTTGTCAGGCAGGGTCAATTTATCGTCCTGTCAGAGAGAGAAGTCCCGAAAGACTTCTTGAAATTGCAGAAAACCTTATTAAAAATTCAGGTTATGACGAAATTTCGCTTTCGTCACTTAGTACAAGTGACTATAAAAAACTTCCTGAATTTACTGATGAACTTTTAAAGCTTACTGAAAAAAATAATATAAATCTTTCGCTTCCTTCTTTGAGAATTGATAATTTCTCCATAGGTCTTATGCAAAAGGTTCAGAAAGTCAGAAAAAGCGGACTCACTTTTGCACCCGAGGCAGGAAGTCAGAGAATGCGTGACGTTATAAACAAAGGCATAACGGAAGAAGACATCTTAAAAAGTGCTGACATAGCTTTTGATGGCGGATATAAGAGTATAAAGCTCTACTTTATGATTGGACTTCCGTTTGAAGAAACGGAGGATATAGAGGGTATCGGTGCACTTTGCAGGAAAATTTTAGATGTTTATTTTTCAAAACCCAGAGAAAAGGGAAAAGGTGTTAATCTTACTGCAAGTGTTTCTTCCTTTGTTCCAAAGCCGTTTACTCCGTTTCAGTGGGCAAAACAAAACTCACTCCAGGAGCTTCGTGAAAAGCAGAAAACACTTGTTGAAAGCAGAAGTAAGAAAATCAGTATAAATTATCATGAATCAAAACTCAGCGTTTTGGAAGGTGCTTTTGCAAGAGGAGACAGAAGACTTTCAAAGGTTTTGGAAAAAGCAGTTGATATGGGATGCTTCCTTGACGGATGGAGTGAATGTTTTAGTTTTGAAAAGTGGGAAGAAGCCTTTAAAGAATGTGGACTTTCGATGGAGCAGTTTACAAGGGAAAGAGATTATGATGAAATCCTTCCTTGGGATATTATAGATATTGGTGTAAGTAAAAACCATTTAATGAGAGAAAACGAAAAGGCAAAACGTGCAGAGCTTACAAAGAATTGCCGTGAGGGCTGTGCAGGGTGCGGCGCAGCAGTTTGGAAAGCGGGTGATTGCATTGAGTAAATATACGGTTGTGTATTCAAAAGAAAACGAGGGTATTTACATTTCCCACCTTGACTTTTTAAGAACTATAGGCAGAAGTTTACGACGTGCAGGACTACCTGTAAAGTATTCCGAGGGCTTTAATCCTCACGCATGCATTTCCTTTGCTTCTCCTTTGGGAGTTGGGGTTTCAAGTGTTTGTGAGCGGTTTTCCGTGCAGCTTACAGAGGAAGTTTCGCCAAAAGAAATAGAAGAAAAACTTTCATCTGCGCTTCCTTCCTGCATAAAAGTTATCCGTGTTACGGAAGGGGAAGATGACTTTTCAAAAATCGCTTATGCTGATTACGAAATAATTTTTGAAAGCGATATCACAGATGAACAGCTTAAGAAGTTTCTGGGGATGGAAGAAATTTTAATGTCCAAGAAAACGAAAAAAGGAATTAAAGAAGTTAACATAAGAGAGGATATTTTTGACATTACGGGAAATAATAAGGTTTATAAAGCTACACTTAAAACGGGTAATGAGGGTAACTTAAAGCCGATGCTGTTTACCGATGCACTTAAAAAATATGTATCTCCCGAAATCGGATTTTGTACCTATAAAAGACTTTGTTTTAAGGATATGGAGCAAAATATTTTATAGGCAGGAGAAGATTTAATTTGTTTTCTGAAACAGTTGGAATTGACCTTGGTACTTCATATACAAGGATTTACATGAGAGGACAAGGGGTTGTTTTGTGCGAGCCTACTGTGGCGGCAATTGACAACCTTTCAGGAAAAATCTTAAGTGTTGGCGTTGGTGCTGATGAAATGATTGGCAGAACACCTAAAAATGTTCATGCAATCCGCCCTTTAAAGCACGGGGTGATTTCCGACTATCAGGTTGCGGAAAAGGTTATAAAGTATTTTATAAAAAAAGCTCTCGGCAACAGACTTTTTAAACCGTCAGCACTCATTTGTGTGCCTGGGGACATAAGTGAAGTCTGTGAGAGAGCGGTTATAGATGCAGCAATAGGTGCAGGACTTAAAAATGTTGAGCTTTGTGATGTTCCAATGGCATCTGCCATGGGTGCAGATGTTGACGTTTTAAAGCCAAGGGGAGCATTTATAGCTGATATCGGTGCAGGCAGCAGCGATATTGCAGTTATATCAATGGGAGGTATGGTTCTAAACAGTCTCATTAAAACTGCAGGCGAAAGTTTTGACAGTGCCATAAGAGAATATATAAAAAAAGAAAAGCGCATTGCCATTGGTGACAGAGCGGCAGAGGACATAAAGAAAAAATGCACAGTTTCCGATGAAGGCAGAGAAAGCCATATAGTGAAAGGAAGATGCCTTTTAACAGGTCTTCCGAAAACTTCTGAAATTACATCGGAAGAAATTGTCCCAGTAGTTGAAAATGTGGCAATGGATATAGTTTCTGCTATTTTAACTTTACTTGAAAACACACCGCCCCAGCTTTTAAGTGACATTAGCGAAAGCGGGATAGTGCTTTGCGGTGGCGGTGCAAATATCAAAGGGCTCGATGCACTTATAAAAAAACACACGGGCATTGAATGTTTTATAGCAGACAGATGTGATGAATGTACCATTTTGGGTATTGGAAAAATGATAGATGGAGAAAGGCTTCCTAAAGCCTTATAAATAAGAGCTGTGACGAAAGTCACGGCTCTTATTTTTATAAGTACATCATCATTTTAGAATACCTGATAAAAATATTTCAATTCCAATAAATATCAGAATAATTCCTCCAAAAATTGTTGCTTTTCCTGAAAGAGCGGTACCAAATTTTTTGCCTATAAAAATTCCTGCAAGGCAAATTACAAACGTTATAACCGCTATGATAAGGCAACATAGAAACGCTTTCAAAAAATTATAGTCAGCAATCGTAAATCCTACGGAAAGAGCATCAATAGAAGTTGCAATTCCCTGAACTATCAATGCTGAAATACCAATGGTGGGGCAGGCATCCTCGCATTCACAATTCCCTTCTTTTATCATTTTTCCACCGATAAAGCAGAGAAGGATGAGTGCTATATAAGGAATAAGTTTTTCAAAACTTTGGAAATGAGTTGAAACTGTGTGAACACAAACCCAGCCGATAATTGGCATTAAAAACTGAAAGAATGCAAAAATTCCTGCCATGCCAGTCATTTTTGCCGTTCGCATTTTGGTTTCTCCAAGTCCGTTTGCAAGAGAAACGGAAAATGCATCCATTGCAAGTCCGACTCCTAAAAGTAAACTGTTAAAAATGAAAATCAAATCCATTGTTTTTCCCCTTAATCAAGTTCAATAATTTCATTGTATAAATCAGCGTATCTTCCGCCAAGTGCTAAAAGTTCGTCATGTGTTCCTCTTTCAACAATTCTTCCGCCCTCAAGCACCATAATGGCATTTGATTTTCTGACTGTAGAAAGTCTGTGAGCGATAACAAAGGTTGTTCTGTTTTCCATTAAGGCATCCATGCCTTCTTCAATGTGACGTTCTGTCCTTGTGTCAACAGAGCTTGTAGCTTCATCGAGTATCAATATCGGAGCATGGCTTATAGCAGCTCTTGCAATATTTAAAAGCTGTCGCTGACCTTGTGAAAGATTTGCCCCGTCGTTTTCCAATATGGTTTCATATCCGTTTTCAAGATTTATAATAAATGAATGAGCAGAAGCTACCTTTGCTGCCGCGATTACTTCTTCATCTGTTGCATCAAGTCTTCCGTAACGGATATTTTCCATAACAGTCCCTGTAAACAGATGCGTATCCTGCAAAACCATGGCAATATTGGAACGCAGAACCTTTCTGTCAATTTTTTCAATAGGAATACCGTCTATGGTAATTGTGCCGCTTTTTATGTCATAAAAACGCGATAAAAGATTTGTAACAGTCGTTTTTCCTGCACCCGTTGAACCAACAAAGGCAATTTTCTGTCCCGGTTTTGCATAAAGAGTTATATCGTGCAAAACAGTTTTTTCTGGTGTGTAACCAAAGCTGACTTCAGAGAGTTCAACATGGCCTTTTATTTTTTCAGGAGAATTCTGCTCCGCATCATTTTTTTCAGGTTCTTCGTCAAGTATATCAAATACACGCTCTGCTCCCGCAAGCGCTGAAAAAACTGTGTTCATCTGCATTGAAATTTCATTTATTGGGCGATTGAAAGAACGTGTGTAGTTTACAGAGATTGTAAGTCCGCCTATGTCAAAGCCACGTAAAACAACTAAAATAGCACCTACACACGCAGTAATTGCATACGCAACATTGCAAAGCTGATGAGT
>JAZOQG010000078.1:0-17672 GCA_045656005.1 Clostridia bacterium | reverse complement strand
CTTGATAAAGTTAAATCAAGATGTTTAGGTCCCGTAGCATCTGCTGTGATGAAGGGGAGGTTGATGTTTGATGATGTTACACCTGAAAGCTCGATTTTAGCTTTTTCAGCAGCTTCTTTAAGACGCTGCATAGCCATTTTATCGCTTGTAAGGTCTACTCCGCTTTCTTTTTTGAACTCTTCGCAAATCCATTTGATAATTCTTTCATCAAAGTCATCACCACCGAGGCGGTTGTTACCGCTTGTAGCCAAAACTTCAAATACACCGTCGCCGATTTCAAGGATTGAAACGTCGAAAGTACCGCCGCCAAGGTCATAAACCATGATTTTCTGGTCGTTGTCTTTGTCCATGCCATAAGCAAGTGCTGCAGCAGTAGGCTCGTTTATAATACGAAGAACTTCAAGTCCTGCAATTTTACCTGCATCCTTTGTTGCCTGACGCTGTGCGTCGGAGAAGTATGCAGGAACTGTGATAACTGCCTGAGAAACTGTTTCGCCAAGATAGCTTTCAGCATCAGATTTGAGTTTCTGCAAGGTCATTGCGGAAATTTCCTGAGGTGTGTATGCCTTATCGTCAATTGTAACTTTCTTGTCTGTACCCATATCTCTTTTAATGGAGATAATTGTTTTGTCGGGGTTTGTAATTGCCTGTCTTTTTGCAACCTGACCGACAAGGCGTTCGCCCTGCTTTGTAAATGCAACAACAGAAGGTGTTGTTCTTGCGCCTTCCGCATTAGGGATAACAACGGCTTCGCCGCCTTCCATAACTGCTACACATGAATTTGTGGTACCGAGGTCAATACCTATGATTTTTGCCATAATAAATACTTCCTTTCTATTTTAAAACCAATAATAAACTTTTTAGTTGGCTACTTTTACCATACTGTGGCGAAGAACTTTATCGCCCATTTTGTAACCCTTTTGAAATTCTTCAACGATTATATTAGCTTCTGCCTCATCGTCTTCAATATGCATTACTGCATTGTGAACTTCGGGGTCAAACTCTTCGCCAACTGAGGGGATTGCTTCTATGGAGAGGGATTTTAAAATGTCTTCAAACTGACGGAAAATCATTTCCATTCCCTTTACAATGGGGCTTTCGGGGTTTTCTGCCTTTGCCGCCTCCATTGCTCTGTCCATATTATCTGCAAGGGGGAGAAAGCTCTGTGCGCAAGCGGCTTTTCCGTCTGCATAAAGGCTTTCCTTTTCCTTCTGAGTTCTTTTTCTGAAATTTTCATATTCTGCCGAAACACGCAAAAACTTGTCTTTAAATTCGTCTGCAAGTTTTTGTGCTTCTTCGAGAGGAGAAATTTCTTCCGCAGGGGGAGTTTCAGTTTCTGTTGCCTCTGTTAAGTTTTCCTTGTTTTCTTCCATTTTTATGCTCCTTTATTATTCGTCGAAAAACATCTTATATATCAAAAAATTAAGTTTTTCCGTTATGAGATTTAATGATGACACAACCTTTGCATAGTCCATTCTCATAGGCCCTACAATTCCGATACTTCCATGCATATTGCCCGCATCGTAATTTGAAACTACAACGCTGCAGTCTTTTAAAGGCTCATCTTCATTTTCGTCGCCTATCTTAATACTTATGCCGTCCTTATGCTCGCCTATGATTTTATAAAGATTGTCACGATTGTCAACAAATTTTATAAACTCTTTTGCTCTTTCAATGTCCTTATATTCAGGATGATTTAATATGTTGAAAATACCGCCCGCATAAATTCCTTTCTGTGAAGTTGTATCAAACCAGTCAAAAAGATTTGAAACTATTTTCCTGTAAAGGTCAGGATAAGGCGCACAGATGGCTGAGAGCTTTTTGTATTCTTCATCCGATACTTCATGTGGTGTTTTGCCTGTAAAAATTTCAGACAAAAGCCTTGAAATAGAGTAAGCAAAATCAGAGCCGAGTTCGTTTTCTGTTTCAATGCCTGCATTTTTAAGAATAGAACTGCTTGTCATAACTGCCAGAATAACACTTTTATCTCCAAGCGGCAAAAGTTTAATGCTTTTAATGCTCAAATTCGCGGCACGCGGAGATGAAGCGATAACTGTGTAATCAGTAAGCCTTGAAATAGCAGTTGATGCCTCTGAAATCAAATCATCAATTTCTCGCATGCGAAGCTGCAAGGCATTATCAAGACGGCTGGTTTCTTCTTTTGAAAGGCAATACTGCTGCATCAGGGAATTTACATAAAAACGATATCCCGTTTTAGAAGGAATTCTGCCTGCCGATGTATGAGGCTTTTCGAGAAATCCCATATCCTCAAGGTCGCTCATTTCGTTTCTGATGGTTGCGGGGCTTAAGGATAAATCGTGGCGTTTTACGATAGTTCTTGAACCTATTGGCTCTGCGGTGTGGATATAATCCTCAACGATTGCCCGCAGTATTTTCTTTTTTCTGTCACCGAGCTCCAAATAAAACACCCCTTTGCCTTTGTGTGTTTTGTTAGCACTCGCACCTAATGAGTGCTAATATATTAATAAGATACCACCTAAATACAAAAAAGTCAATAGTTTCCTTCAAATTAATTTGTAAACAATTTTTGACCAAACTATTTAATAAAAAGTGGTGACATATAAATATCATCTTTAGTATCAGGTGTTATTAATGCTCTTATATTGCTTCCGCGTCGTTCAAGGGCGAAAATCCCATCGCTTTGGGGAATAGCGGAAGGCTTTGATATAACGGGCAAAGTAAATTTTTCAGCATTTTCTTTAATGAATGTTGCTCCCTTACTGTTTAGTGCCAGAATTCTTAAATAAGAAGGCTCCATGTTTTCGGGAAGGTTATTTTGGAGCATTAAATTTACAAGGTAACGTTTTATTCTTGAAAGTGCAAAACGCTTTGTTTTTACAGATGCTAATAGTGTTTCAAGACTGGTCTTGTCTGCTGATACAATTCTTTCATAAAGTCCGTCACTGCCGCCTGAAGGGTTACAGCTTATGGTTATAGCACAGTAGAGCAGAAGTTTCTCAAAGTCCTTTAAAAATACGGGCTTATCCTTCGGAAGAGAATAAGTGTATTTTTCCGCATCTTCTCCTTTTAAAAGCATCTTTCTTATATTTGATGCTGATGAAAATTCTCCCGAAACTTCATCGGTATCATGTCCTGCACCAATTCTTTTTACGGGATAAATTTCGGGCGAATATGAATAAAAGTCCATAGCCGCAAGGTATTCAGTTGCCAAAATGTTGTTTGGCTTTAAAACAATTTCTTCTCCCCGTTTAAAAACATGGGAAAGAGCATCACTTCTTGCACTTGCAAAGGATTTTCCGCTTTTAAGTCCTTCTTTTAAAATTTTTTTAAAGTCACCTTTTTCAGCTTTCAGTATTTCGGCAGTTTCTTTTAAAAGGGATAGGTTTTCACATTCTGCACCGAAAGATACTGCATTGGCTCCCAATGCTTTAAGCATTGAAATTCCGCCTCTTGCAAAACCTTCTGCAGATTTTAAAGAGAAATATGCAGGAAGCTCGAACACAATGTCCGCACCGCCCAAAATGGCAGATTTCGCTCTTTCGTATTTTGAATATATGGAAACGTCGCCTCTCTGAACATAATTTCCGCTCATAACTGCCACGACGCAATCAGCCTTTGACATTTCTTTTGCCTTTTCTATCTGATAGCGGTGACCGTTATGGAAGGGATTGTATTCACTTATTATTCCGACACTTTTCATAAATTACCTCTTATATATAATTTAACTAATATACTATCATATTTTTTATAGCTTGGCAACATTTTTGTTCTAAAGGCATAAAAGAGATAATAAGAATTAATAGGGTGATGATATGGAAAAAACAAATCCCTTTATATATCTTCCGCCTGAAATAAAAAATGCGGCGGAGTGTGCGGCAGAAAAATATCATTTGTCGGAAATAAGGCTTAAAAGCGGAGGGGCGATAATAGCTTTTTCTGACAAGCCATATTTTATTACAAAGGAAGGGGAGCTTTCAAAAAATGCGGGGGACAAACTTATAATAAGCCGTGAGGGATTTAATAAAACCTTTGAAAGAATGTGCCAGGGCTCGGTTTATGCAATGCAGAAAACACTAAAAGACGGATTTTTAATGCTTCGCGGAGGTCATCGCGTGGGAGTATGCGGAAAACCTCTGATAAAAGACGGTGAGATTTTGGGAATGCAGGACATAAACGTAATAAATATAAGAATTGCAAGGCAGATACTCTCGGCGGCTGACAAAGTTATAGATTTGATAGCACCAAACGGAATAATAAAAAACACACTTTTAATTTCTCCGCCAGGATGCGGAAAGACAACCATTCTTCGTGAGGTAGCCAGACTTCTTGGAGGAGACATGTATAATTTCCGTGTTGGAATTATGGACGAGCGGTGCGAAATTGCCGCAATGGACGGCGCTGATTTCGGTATGAATGTGGGACTTTTAAGTTTTGTTTATTCCGACTGTCCGAAAAGCCGTGGGATGCTTATGGCACTTAGAAGTATGTCGCCTGATGTTATAATAACAGATGAAATAGGCGGAGCAGATGATGAAAATGCAATTTTTTCGCTTATAAACGGCGGTGTTAAGATAGTAAGCTCTTGTCACGGTTTTGGAATAGAAGATGTTTTAAGGCGGGGGCAGATAGGAAAACTTCTCGAAAATAACATTTTTGAAAGAGTGATAGTACTCGGCAGGCAAAGAGGAATCGGAAGTGTGGAGGCGGTTTACTGAAATGCTTTACAAAACTTTAGGTGTGATTTTGCTTTCGCTTGGCGGGAGTATGGCAGGAGCTTTAAAGGCTTTGTCGCTTTCGGGAAGAGTGCATATTTTAAAAGGACTTTATGAAGCACTTTTGATTTTTGAAAATGAAATAGATTTTAAAACTGCACCCATTAAATCTGCTTTTGAGACAGCATCTTCAAGGGACAAAAGCGGAATATTTCAAAGAGCTTCGGAAAATGTTTTTGAAATGGGAGCTTCCGAGGCAATGAGGGGTGCAGTAAAGGAAGGAAAGCTCCCTGAAGAAGAGGAAGATATATTACTTTCTTTCGCACAGGGGCTTTCCGCAGAAAGCCCTGATGGGCAGACAAAAAATGCCCGCCTTGCCCTCGTAAGAACTGATAAAATACTGAAAAAGGCAGAAAATGAGCAGGAAAAACTTTTTTCCCTTTATTGCACCATGGGAGTGCTCTTCGGGATTGCATTTTCCATAATGCTTATATAATAAGGAGAGAAAAAATGAGCATAGATTTGGTTTTTCGCATAGCGGCGGTTGGAATTATAGTGGCAATTTTAAATCAGCTTCTCGTAAAATCCGGAAGGGACGAGCAGGCAATGCTGACAACTTTAGCGGGACTTGTGGTAGTATTAAGCCTTGTGGTAAAGGAAATTGGCGAGCTTTTTGACACAATCCGCTCAGTTTTCGGATTTTGAGGCAGGAAAAATGAGTATCGGAAAACTTATAGGCGCCGCGCTGGCGGTTTGCGTAATAAACATAGTTTTAAAACAGTATAAACCCGAATATGCACTTATGATGTCGGTTGTAAGTGCGGCAATAATGCTTCTTTGTACCGCACCGTACCTTGAGGAAATTGCACAGAAGGCAATGAGTTTTGCAGAAAAGGTTGGAACGGACAACGAATATGTACTTATTGCAGTAAAAATAATAGGGATTTCATGCATAACTCAGGCATCGGTTGAAATCTGCCGAGACGCAGGAGAAGGAGCACTAGCGTCAAATTTAGAGCTTGCAGGGAAAATTTTAATGCTTTTTTCGGCACTTCCTGCAGTAAATTCACTTTTTGATGCGATTGAAAGGGTACTGCCATGAAAAAAATGCTTATGATAATCGTGATTTTGTGCATATCACTTATTTTGTGCGGTGCAGATTACAAAGAACTTGACGATATATGCGAAAACGAGCACGGATTTTCCTTTTCCGAAACTGCGGAAAATGTTATGGCGGGCGGCAGAGGGCTTGATATAAAAACACTTTTTGAAAGTATAAAGGAAGAATTTGCAGGAGAAATAATAAATGCCTTTTCTTCAATTATTTCAGTTTTGGGAACTGTGTTTATTTTTTCCCTTGTAAGCTCCATGCAGCATGGATTTGGAAACTGCCGCACGGGGGAAATATGCTTTTTTGTTGTATATAGTGTTGTATGCGCCTCGCTTTTGCAAAACTTTTCAAAGACTTCCGAACTTGCTGTAAATTTAATAGACAATCTTGTGCTTTTTTCAAATGCGGCAGTCCCTGTTATCGGAACGTCTGTTATTGCGAGCGGAAACTTCGGGGTTTATTCTGCGATGCATCCTGCTCTTATTATGACGGCATCGCTTTCAGCCAATATTATTAAAAGCATTGGTGTGCCTGCACTTATGCTCTCGCTTTCACTTGGTGTTATAGGAAATGTTTCGGGAGGGTTTTCCCTTTCGAACATAAGCAAAACAATAAGAAATGCCGCACTTTGGATGATAACGGGGCTTTTAACGCTTTTTAGTGCGGCGGTTGCAGTTTGCGGAATGAGTGCACCTTCGGTAAACGGAGTGGTTATGCGCGGTGTGAAATTTGTGGCAAGAGGAGCTATTCCTGTTTTAGGGGGACTATTAAGCGATAGTGCAGAGGCAGTTATGATGGGAGGCGTGATGCTCAAAAATGTTTTGGGAACAGCAGGAGTTTGCGCCGTTATAGTGATGATGCTTTACCCCCTTTTGAAAATGGGAGCCGTTATTTTGGTTTACAAGATAACGGCGGCGTTTATAACTCCTTTTTGTGACAGAAGGATAAGCTCTGTTATGGAAGAAGTTTCAGGAACACTTTCCTGTCTTATAGGCTTTGCGGCGGCGGAAGGGGTTACTGTTATAGTTTCGATGACAAGCCTTATAAATGCATCAAACGTGGGGGTAATGCTAAGGTGAGAGGATATCTTTTAAGGCTTTTCGGCATATTTTTTATAGTGGGAGTGGGGGAGCTTTTGCTGCCTGATGGCAATATTAAAAAATATGCAAAAATCGTTATGAGCATACTTATATTCAATGTGCTTTTGTCACCCGTTGGGGTTATACCGAAGTTTGATATAAATATTGATTTTGAAGAAACTATGCTTTCTGATACATTTGACGAGCAGGTAAGAGCGGAGTATATAAAAAATATTCAGGACACCATCAAAAAAGAGAGCGGGGCACAGTGCAAGGTTGAGATAAACGAAGATAACACTATAAAAAAAGTAATACTTTATGGAGAAATATCGGAAAATGCAAAAAAATATATCGGGGATGAGCTGGGAGTCAGGGAAAATGATATTGAAATCAGAAAAGATTAAGGCATTTTTGTCTCAAAAAAAGAATATTACGGCGGTTTACATAATAGTAATAGTAGGGGTGATGCTGATTTGTCTGCCGTCATTTTTCCAGAAAGATGAAGAAGTTAAGACTGAAACTGCTTTTAAGGAGAGCGGAATATCTGTTTCGGACATGGAGAAAGTTTTATCTGAAATTTCAGGTGTGGGGAAATGCAGGGTACTTATAACGTACGAGTCGGGAAAAGAATATATAATCGCAAAGGATGTAAGCAAAAGCCGTGACGAAAAAAGAGAAAATGTTGATGAAAAAAATATAACACTCGGCAGCGGCAACAGTGAAAAACCTTTTGTTTTAAAAGAAAATATGCCTAAGGTTTTGGGCGTCGTGGTAGTCTGCAGGGGAGGTGACAGCGACAAAGTAAAAATGCAGGTAACAGATGCCGTAAGCGTTCTTACGGGACTTTCCAAAAATAAAATCAAGGTTTTTAAAAATTAATTGATAGCGAGGATTTAAAAATGTTTGTTATAAAAAGAAAACAGATAATAATTGCTTGTCTTGCGGTGCTTGTGGCAACGGCGGGGTATCTCAATTTTTCCTATGGAAGACCATCGGGAAGCGAGGAGGCAAGCTCTGAAAACATAGGGGAAATCCATCTTGTAAACGATGAGAGAGCAGGAGATTTTTTTGAGGCGGCAAGACTTGAAAGAGAGGTAAGCCGTGCGAGCGTGCAGGAAACATTGTCAGCTATTATAGAAAACGAGGAAAGCGAAGAAACATCTAAAGCAGTAGCTGAGGAAGAAGTTATAAAAACTGCAAAACTTTCGGAAAAGGAAACTGTGTGCGAAAGCCTTATAAAAGCAAAAGGGTATGAAGATGCGGTGGTGTTTATAAATGAGGACAAAGTAAATGCGGTTATAAAATCAGGGGATTTAACTCCCGAAGATGCCACAAAAATTGCAGAAATCATAACGGAGCAGACGGGTATCGCACCTTCTGCCATAAAAATCACCCAGGCACAGTAAATGGCAAAACATACCGCTTTACATAGAAAAGAGTACATGCTAAAATTAAATATGCAATCAAACAAAAAGGAATGTTAAAAGAGCTACGGCTATTTTAACGTTCCTTTTGTACTTAAGGAGGAATTATGAAAAAAATACTAGTTTTACTTATAATTGTAACTTTGTCAAGTTTAAATGTATCAGCCGCACAATTTGTTCCAAGGCTTACTGCGCCCGATAGGAACAGTCCCTATTACACAACCTTAAATGTTTTTCATCAGTTTGGATATGGCATGGAAGAAAACGGGGGAAACTGCACGTGTTATGCTTATGGCAGGGCGTACGAAATTTTAAAGACAAAGCCTTCTTTATCAAATAGCAGTGCAGGAAAGTGGTATGACTACAATAAAAACGGAGGTTTCTATCCTTACGGAAAGGAAGCGCGAGTAGGTGCTATTGCCGTCTGGAAAAGTACAAAAGGGGGTGCAGGGCATGTCGCAGTAGTAGAAGAAATCAAGGGGGATATTGCTACAACTTCCGAATCGGGATGGAACTCATATTACTTTAAAACTGTGAAAAGAAATATAAACGATAAAAATTTCGGTGCGTCGTCATCTTATGAATTCCAGGGATTTATATATCTGCCTGGCAATGAAAAATCTGAAACAAAAGGTGAAGTAATATCAAACGCCGGTGTTCCTCAAGTAAAAGTAAATGTTTCGGAAACAGATGAGGAGTGCTACATAATAGTATCGACATTTAAAAACGGAGCACTCCGGGAAACTTGTGCATGGGATCATGACGGAGAGGGAAAAACTGTATCATTTACCAAAAAGGCAGACTTCGTAAAAATAATGGTCTGGAACCTTAAAAAAGGCATAAAACCCATAAGCGGTGCAGTAGAAATCCCTCAAAAGATGTGGAAAATTAAATAAACACAAAAAAATGTGCAAAAAATTTAAAAAATATGTTGAACTATACAAAATATTGTGGTATGATATAAATATATTAATACATAGGAGGGATGACTTTTGTTTAAAAAAGTGATTTCGTTAGCTGTTGCACTTATTATGTGCTCCGCATTTGTGGGCGTTTTTGCAGACGGAGTGTTCAGCGATGTTACAGAAGAAAATTATTCATGGGCAGTAAATGAAATTGAAGAAATGGCTTCAATGGGAATTATCAAAGGATATTCGGAAGACACCTTTGCTCCTGCCGATAACGTAACAAAAATGCAGGCACTTTTGCTCTGCTCAAGAATTGTAGGCTTTTCCGATGAGAACAATATTCTTTTCGTAGAAAAGGCTTCGGAAATTTATGAAGAGGCTCTCGAAAGCTATGAAATTGATTACAAGGCAGAGGTTGCGTACCTTCTTTATAAAGGTATCTTAACAACAAAGGAACTTCACGCGTACATAGCAGATGAAAACGCATCGCTTCCTCTTAAGAGATACGAAGCGGCAGTACTTATGACAAAGGTTATGGGTGCAGAAGAAGAGGCAGAAGTATATACAGGTTCCTCCGTGTTCACAGACTCCGCCGATATCCCTGCAACCGCAAAACCTTATGTAAATTATGTATATTCCATCGGCCTTATGCTCGGTATGAACAAAACAGACGAAGTAAATGAATTTGCTCCTATGGTAGATGTTAACCGTGCACAGATGGCAGTACTTCTCTATCGTATGATGGAAATTATGAACAGCGAAACAGAGTTTGGTATTGTTGAGTCTGTAAATGCTGCAGGCGGAACAATTATGTTTAAATCAGACAGCGGTAAAACATCAGGCATAAGCCTCGGTGCTCGCGATAACGTTAAGATTTATGTTGACGGATATGCGGCAGAGGTTGACAGCATTCAGCCTCAGTCAGTTCTGGCAGTTACAAAACGTGACGGAGTTATATATAGTGTAGAAGCTATCACAGTATGGGGTGACGAGCAGTTTGAGGGTATTGTTGTTTCTGTCGTTTCATCATCCGTTTCGGGAGGAAGCATAAAGGTTCGTGCCGTAGGAGACAAGGAAGAGATAACATACAATTTATCAGAAGATGTTTCCGTAACTGTTGAAGGTGCACCAAGCTCAATGAAATCCGTTAAAGCAGGCATGCACATTTTCCTCGAAATCAAAGACGGTGAGGTAATTTTGGCAGATGCCTACAAGAAGGATAAATCAGTAGTTGGTACTGTTTCTGAAATTTTACTTACACCAAACACAGGTCTTACAATTACAACAACCGCAGGAGACAAAGAGGACTACTTCTTTGCTGACGAGGTTACAGTTACAAGAAACGGTAAAAGTTGTGAAGCCAGCGAAATTTTAGTTGGTGACAAGGTTACAATATCACTTCTTTACAATCAGATTTCTAAAGTTACTGCGGCAAGCACAAACTTTTCTGCAACAGGTGTAATTGATAAAATACTTATTTCTTCGCTTCCGCAGATTACAGTAATATCAAATGGTGCTGAGCAGACATATAGCATCAGCCGTGAAGCTACTTTCACAGTTGACGGAGTAATAGCTACAATTTATGACCTTCGCCTCGGTGCAAACGTAAATTTGTCAGTTCAGGGCGAAACAGTTACAAAAGTAACTTCTACCGCACCCGCAACATCAGCAGTTATCACAGGTACTATTGAAGTTGTAAATGCGGCTTACGGATTTATGCTTATAAGCACAACTGATGCAAATAGCGAGGCTGTACAGACACAGGTGTTCCTTAAAAATTCATCACTTACCATAATTAACAGTGCAACAGGTAAATCAATGCTTAAAACAGCACTTAAACCTGGCATGTCAGTTTCTGTAACGGGTGTTGTAAATACAGGAGCATTTGAAGCGACTACTGTAATCGTTCTTCCGTAAGAGGGAGTAGGCTTGATTAAATAGCGCAGATCACACAAAGGCAACATAAAGAAAAATAATTTTATCTGTGCGTAATATTTTTAATAGTAAAATACGAAAGGAATTCGATTTTTCGAATTCCTTTTTGTTTTATGCCTTTGTGTTATAAACGAATGTCACCTCTCGGAGTATCTCATACACCTTCGGGTTCCATTCGTTTATTCTGCACTATTTTCTCTTCGCCTTACTATAGGCTTGATAAAACGGCACCGAACGCAAAAAGTAAATTGAATTTATTAATGTTGTTTGTGCTATGTTTTGTTTTTATAATTTTGTATTTACTTTTTGTGGAAAAAGTTGTATAATAGTGGGTATGATTTATGGAGGCGACTTAAAAATGCAGGTATTTGACATTCACACTCATATTTTTCCTGATGCCATAGCTGAAAAAGCAGTTAAAAATCTTGCAAATTATTATTGCGTTCCTATGGCTTGCAAGGGAACTCGTGAGGATTTTACAAAAACAATGAAAGATGCAGAGGTTATTAAAAAGTGCCTTGTGTTTGCAACGGCTACAACTGCACATCAGGTAGAAAGTGTAAATAACTTTGTTGCGGGAATAATAAATGATGATATATATGGCTTTGGCTCAATTCATCCAGATTATGAGGAAATAGAAAAAGAAATTGACCGTCTTTTGTCACTCGGACTTCGCGGGATTAAAATCCATTCCGATTTCCAGGGCTTCCCTGTAGACTATGATAAGGCATGCAGAATTTATGAATATGCAGAGAAAAAGAAAGTTCCGATTATGTTTCACGCAGGAGATAAAAATGTTGATACTTCATCTCCGAAAAGATTTCGCCATATAAAGGATATGTTTCCAAATTTGATTATGATTCTGGCGCACCTCGGCGGATATAGTGCATGGGAAGATTCGGAAAAATATCTTGTTGGGCAAGACGTTTATTTTGACACATCAAGCACACTATGGAAACTTGATAAAAAGAAAGCCGCAGAAATTATAAGAAATCACGGTGTGGAAAAATGCTTTTTTGGAACAGATTATCCAATGCATAATCCTAAAAAATGCATAGAAGAATTTCTTGAAATGGGTTTCAGCGAAGAGGAAAATCACAAGATGTTATGGCAAAATGCCATGGATTTCTTTGGAAGGATATAAATATGTTTAAACAAATTTTAGATTTATATTGCTTGTTTTTTAAAATAGGTATTACCACTTTTGGCGGTGGGTATGCAATGCTACCTATAATAGAACGTGAAATTGTTGAAAAAAAAGGGTATGCAACAAACGAGGAAATAATGGATTATTATGCCATAGGTCAATGTACACCCGGTGTTATTGCTGTTAACACTGCAACACTTGTTGGAAATAAGTTATGCGGAATATGGGGCGGCATTTTTGCTACTGCAGGAGTCATTTCGCCACCGCTTATTATAATCATGTTAATTTCAGGCTTTATAAATAATTTTGCAGATATGCCCATAGTTATCAATGCTTTTTCGGGCATAAGAGTGGCAGTTTGCGCACTTATGATAAACGTTATTATAAAACTTTTGAAAACGAGTATTAAAGACAAAATTGGTGTGTTTATTTTTCTGATTGTACTGCTTCTTGGTGCATTTACGGCTCTTTCGCCCGTTTATTTTGTGGTGGCATCGGCAGTAGTCGGAATTTTAGTAAAAAGAGGGGATGGTGACGGCAAATGATTACCATGTTTTTAGAATTTTTGAAAACAGGTCTTTTCGCCGTTGGCGGCGGCATGGCAACTATTCCCTTTCTTTATGAAATGGCAAAAAAACATCCTTGGTTTGACGAGGGTACAATTGCCGATATGATTGCAATATCAGAATCCACCCCCGGTCCCATAGGGGTTAATATGGCAACTTATGTGGGATTTAATGCATTCGGGATTTTAGGCGGAATTGTGGCAACTTTAGGACTTGTGCTTCCATCTGTTATAGTAATGCTCATAATTTCAAAATTTCTCGCAAAGTTTGGAGAGAGCAAATTGGTTAAATCAGCTTTTTATGGGATAAGACCTGCGGTTGCGGCACTCATTGGTATTGCTCTTTTTGAAATTTTCAAAATTGTACTTTTCGGCGGTGCGGATTTTTCGTCGTTTGCCAATATAATTGGCGGATTTAACTTAAAAGCACTTATACTGCTTACGGTCCTTTTTGCGGCAATGAAAATTAAAAATTTTCACCCGATAGTATATATTGCGGCGGCAGGAGTTTGCGGAGTATTACTGGGCGGAATATAATATAGTTTTCAAAAGATAAATGAAAGGAGGGTGCATTTTGGACGAACTTACTGAGAAACTTAAAAAGGGCGAAGAAGAAGCCTTTGAGCTTTTAATTTCAGAGTATCAGCAAAAAATATATGCACTTTCCTTTTCGCTTTTGGGAAACCATGAAGATGCACTTGACACGGTGCAGGAGGTTTTTATAAAAATATATAATAAAATTTCTTCTTTTAACGGCGAAAGTGCACTCTCTACATGGATTTTCAGAATTACGAAGAATGCATGTTATGATCATCTTCGCAAAAGTAAAAAGAATATCGAGGGAGAAATCCCTGAAAACGCGGCTGACGCATCACCTTTGCCTGATGAAATTTTTCAGAAAAAGGAAGTAAGAAGGGCAGTAAGAGTGGCACTCGAGTCTTTGCCTCCAAAATACAAAACTGTTCTTCTGCTTCGAGAGTATGAGAATTTAAGCTACGGCGAAATTTCGAAAGTGCTCGACATAAGCGAAGGAACAGTTAAATCAAGAATTTCTAGAGCGAGAGAATACCTTTTAAAAGAAATTTCAAAAAACGGGGAACTTTTTTAAGTTTTCTCCGTCAAACTTTAAGGAGGTATAAAAAATGCAGTGCAGCGAATTTAAATTAAGAATATCTGAGTATATTGACGGTGAGCTTTCGGAAAAAGAGCAAAAAGCCGTTTTAAAACATATTGAAGAATGTGAAAGTTGCAGAAAGTTATTAGATACTTACAAAAGCTTATCACAAAACATTAAAGAAGATATTCCTCAAATTCCAAAGGATTTTAAAGTTATCCTGCCAAAGAAAAGAAAGAACATTTTCACTCTTATAAGAGGACATGAGGGACTTATATCGGCAGTAGCCGCTGCCGCAGCGCTTATGATTTTTGCAGGCGGAATTGAAAAAGATGTTTATAAGGCACCCGTTATGGAAGAAGAGAAGGTTTTGCCAAAGACAGAAATTTTGGCAATGCCAAAGGCAGAAATGCCCATGGAAGTTCCGAAAACTGAAAGCAGAGAAATGGTAAAAGCCACTTCTGCACCTGTCACAGAAAGCAATGCAGAAATTCCAGAGCCTTCGGAAGTAAGTAAGGAAGTGAAAGAACCGCAAATGGCATCGGTAGGCGGTGCTTCGGCAAGAATTTTAGTGCCTGATGAAACTTTGGCAGTAGCTGAAAGCGGAATTTCAGGATTTGTTATGCCGCCGAAAGAGGAATTTGAAAACGAAGAAATATACGAAAGTCTTTTGGAAAAACTTGAAATTTTAAGAGAACGAGAATTAAACGGAGAAGACGTAAAAATAGAATTTGAACAGCTTTTAACAGAAATAGAAAACAGCAAGGGATAACCCCTTGCTGTTTTCTATTTATTAATCCGTGTATCCTTTTGTATGTTAAATATAAGCATTATTGCCGCAAGTGAGGTCAGCATACTTGAACCTCCGTAGCTTATAAAGGGAAGAGGAATTCCCGTAACGGGCATAAGTCCTATGCACATGCCGATGTTTTCAAACACATGAAAGAGAAACATAGCTCCCACGCCTGCGCATATAAGCTCCGAAAACATGTCATCACATTTTCTTGCCGACTGAAAGCATTTTATGATTATTGTAATTAAAATTGCAAACACAATCATGCATCCCAAAAAACCAAATTCTTCACCGATTACTGCGAAAACAAAGTCGGTTTGTTTTTCGGGAAGATGTCCGAGCTGTGTCTGAATTCCGCCAAAAAGTCCTTTGCCGAATATCTGCCCTGAGCCTACTGCAATTTTCGACTGGCTCACATGATACCCTGCACCAAGCGGGTCAGCCTCAGGATTTAAAAAGGCAAAAAATCTGTTTTTCTGAAAATCCTTTAAAACGAAAAACCAGATAAAAGGAGCAGAAAGTGCGAAAATGCCTATTGCACTCAAAATGTATTTTATACTGATTTTTGCAATAAAAAGCATAATTACGGTTATCGTAATAAAAACCATTGCAGTTCCGTAGTCAGGCTGAAGAAGTATCAAAAATATAATAAGACCTGCATGCGCCAAAAGTAAGAGAAGTGTTTTAGGCTCATTTATTTTTTCTTTTACAGAGTTTATGTGCCAGGCATAGGTGAAAATAAACGTAACCTTAATGATTTCCGCAGGCTGAATTCCAATGGAACCAAATCTTATCCATCCTCGAGTACCGACTTCATCACCCTGACCTATAAATAAAACCACTATAAGTAAAAGTGCATTAAAACCTATAATATATGGCGAAAATTTAGAAAGCGACGGAAGGTTTACCCGCACTCCCAGAAAAATCACCAAAATGCCTATCATAACTGCCGAAAGCTGGACTATGATATATTTAGGAGTTTCAAGTGATTTTGTTGCGCTTGCGATTGCTAAAAGCCCTATTACTATTGCCGCCGCAACACAAATACAAAGAGAAACATCATATTTTTTTGAAAAAGAATTGCTTTTGTCCTTTTTTCTCACGCTTTCACCTTCTTTTTTAAATAAGTATATCATATTAAATTAAATTCATCAAGTTAAAAATTAATAAATAATTAGAAAATTTGTGAAGGAAATATCCATTTAATGTCGAAAATAATATTTGAAAGGGGAGTATTAACTTGAAGTATAAAAGAGTAATGATAAAAGTAAGCGGAGAGGCTTTGGCAGGCGAAGGCGGATTCGGTCTTGATTTTGATACTATTAACGATATTGCAAAGGAAATTGCACGTTGTGCGGCAGAGGGTGCTGAAATTGCAATGGTTGTAGGCGGCGGCAACTTCTGGAGAGGAAGAAGCGGCAAGGATATGGACAGAACAAGGGCAGACCATATGGGTATGCTTGCAACTGTTATAAATGCACTTGCACTTTGCGATGCGCTTGAAGGAATAGGTGTTCCCACAAGAGTGCAGACAGGTATCGAAATGCGTCAGATTGCAGAGCCTTACATAAGAGGCAAGGCTGACCGTCATCTCGAAAAAGGAAGAGTTGTAATTTTCGGTTGCGGAACGGGAAATCCCTTCTTCTCAACAGATACTGCTGCAGCACTTCGTGCGGCTGAAATCGGAGCAGAGGTTATTTTGCTCGCGAAAAAGGTTGACGGTGTGTATGACAAAGACCCCAATGTTTATAGTGACGCTAAAAAGTTTGACACTTTAAGCTATATCGAAGTTTTAAATCGCGGTCTCGGAGTTATGGACTCAACTGCAACATCCCTTTGTATGGACAATCATATCCCGATTCATGTATTCGGTCTTGACAATCCCGAAAATATATATAAAGCTATAAACGGCGAAAATATAGGAACTATCGTTAAGTAATTTTAGGAGGAATATATTATGGCAAATTATCAGGAATTTGAAACAAAAATGCAAAAATGCGTAAAATTTATGCTTGAAGAATTTTCTTCAATTCGTGCAGGACTTGCAAATGCTGCAGTCCTTGACAAAATTACTATTGATTACTACGGAACACAGACACCTGTAAATCAGGTTGGAACAATTTCTGTTCCCGAGCCTCATATGCTCATGATTCAGCCTTGGGATGCTTCTTCCCTTAAGGAAATTGAAAAAGCAATTCTTAAAAGCGACTTGGGTCTTACTCCCGTAAATGACGGAAAGATTATAAGACTTTCTTTCCCGCCCCTTACAGAGGAAAGAAGAAAAGAATTTGTTAAGGTTATAAACAAAAAGAGCGAAGAGGCAAAGGTTGCAGTTCGCGGTGTGAGAAGAGATGCTATCGAAGCATTTAAGAAAATGCAGAAAAACAGCGAAATCACAGAGGACGACCTCAAAAAGGCAGAGAAGGACATTCAGGACCTTACTGATAAATATATCAAAAACATTGATGAAGAATCAAAGAAAAAAGAAAAAGAGATTTTGGCAATATGATTTTTAAAAAAATTGATAAAAAAATTGATTTTGACAGATTGCCCGAGCATATAGGAATTATTATGGACGGCAACGGCAGATGGGCTAAAAGAAGAGGACTTTCGAGAAGCATGGGTCATTCTGCCGGGGCGGAAAATTTTAAAAGAATTGTTACGATTTGCGGTGAGATAGGTGTATCCTATCTTACCGTGTACGCTTTTTCAACTGAAAACTGGGGAAGACCTCAGGACGAGGTTGATAATTTAATGCGTCTTTTAAGTGACTATTTAAGAAAGTCAAAAGGAGAGCTCGCAGAAAAGAACGTTAAGGTTAAAATTATCGGCGAGAGAGCGATGCTCAGCGATAAATTAAATGCGGAAATTGATGACCTTGAGGACTTTACAAAGGATAACA
>JAZOQG010000077.1:0-5851 GCA_045656005.1 Clostridia bacterium | reverse complement strand
TTGAATCAAGTGCAGGTGTTGCTGCAGGCGGAAAAACAGGTCTTACTGCTCTTACAACTGGTATTATGTTCTTAATTGCCATTGTATTTGCTCCTATTTTCCTTGCAATTCCTTCATTTGCTACAACACCCGCTATGCTCTATGTTGGTATTTTGATGCTTTCAGCTATCAAAAACATGGACTTTGAAGGTGACGTTGCAGACGTTATCGGCGGATTTATGGCAGTTGTTATGATGCCTTTCGCATACTCAATCGCAACAGGTATCATGTTTGGTATCCTCTCATGGGTAATCCTCAAGGTTGTTTGCGGAAAAATCAAAGATATCAGTGCAGTAATGTGGGTATCATTCTTATTGTTTGTGCTTTATATATTAACACTCATATTCTAAGAACAAACGTATAATATAAAGGTATGAACAATTTGTTCATACCTTTGTTTTTTCAGAAAGGAAATTGGAAATGGACAAATATTTTAAACTTCGTGTTGCAGGAATTGAAAGAGATTTACCTCTTTGCAAAGTTAACGACGAGCTTTATATTGCAGCATTTGTTATATTCGGCGATGTGGAACTTACTGAGAAAACTGCATCGGCACTTCTCGAAAAAGCACCAGAGTTTGACGTTATCATAACTGCAGAGTCAAAAGGTATTCCGCTTGGTTATGAAATGGCACGTCAGTCAGGAAAGCCATATATAGTGGCAAGAAAAGCACCAAAGCTTTATATGAGAAATGTTGTGTTTACACACGTTAAATCAATTACAACCGCAGCAGAGCAGATGCTATGTCTCGGCTCTGACGAAATTGATGTTATAAAGGGCAAAAAGGTTTTGATTGTTGATGATGTTATAAGCACAGGCGAATCCATTGCCGCAGTAGTTCAGCTTGTGAATGAGGTTGGGGGAGAGATTGCAGGTAAAATGGCAATCCTTGCCGAAGGCGATGCAATAGAGCGAAAAGATATTATTGCACTTGCGAAATTACCTTTGTTTGATGGCGAAGGAAATGAAAAATAGTAGGGAATGTTAAAAACGCCCAGAACGCAAAAAGCACAAATAAATTTATTAATTTCATTTGTGCATGATATTATTTATGATGTTTAGTGAAAATATCCGCATCAGCGGATATTTTTCTATTTATATGCTTTTTGCTACGAACAAACTGCTCCATCGTAGTATCTTAATACAACTTCGTCGCAGTTTGTACGTTCTGAACATTTTTTCCTATTCCCTAAAGAGGAGTGTAAAAAAACTTGTTTTTTTACACTCCTCTTTGCGGTCTGGACTTTTTTTACATTTTCACCTGCCTCCCAGTATGGTCAATTTCAAAATTATCTTTGTATATTAGCTCACCTGCTTTTTTGAAGGTATAGCCTTTTTCTTTTATTTTATTAAGTATCTGTGGGAGAGATTTGTAAGTGTTTTCTGTGCCCGTGTGAAATAGGATTATGTCACCGTTTTTTATTTTTGGCAAAATTCTGTTCTCCATTTCAGCAGTGGATAGTCCTTTATAGTCAAGACTGTCAAGTGACCACTGAATTACATATCTTCCCGTTTCTTTGCATGCGGAAAGTAAAGTTTTGTTGTATTCTCCGTAGGGCGCACGGAAAAGAACTTCGCTTTGTCCCGTTATGTCTTTTATTTTTTTATCGCATGCGGCAATGTTATCTGTCATTTCCTGAATTGAAAGGGAATTAAAATGTGCATGGTTATCAGAATGGTTTGCAATCTCGTGACCTGCCATGTAAAGTTTTTTAACGTCTTCGGGGAATTTGTCTGCCCACTCACCCGTTATAAAAAATGTAGCCTTGCAATCAGCTTCTTCTAAAACACTTATAATCTTTCCAATATCCTCGTTTCCCCATGCGGTGTCAAAGCTTATGGAAACTGCCTTTTCCTCTGTTTCAACCGAATATATGGGAAGTTCTTTCCCAAAAGAAGAATAAACACTGTAAGAGACATTTGTGTTCGTAAATAGAATAAGACAAACCGCTCCTATAAGAAAAAAAGACAGAGCAGAATATTTGTCGATAAAAAACACTTTCATGAAATTCACCTCAAAATATTCTATTCTGCCTTTTAAAGTTTTAGAATTAATTATTCTTCATCCTGCACATTTTCTGCTGGAGCAGGGGGAATATAACCTGCGAGCGGGGGAAGTCCTGCCTTTTCGCGGATTTTTTGTTCAAGCTCGAAAGCCACCTCGGGATTTTCTGCGAGGTACTGTTTTGCATTTTCTCTGCCCTGACCAATTCTTGTGTCGCCAATGGAGAACCATGCACCGCTTTTATTTACAAGGTCATAATTTACACCGATATCAACAAGATTACCTTCTCTTGAGATACCCTTGCCGTACATAATATCGCACTCTGCCTCTTTAAATGGAGGGGAAACCTTGTTTTTAACAACCTTGATTTTTGTTCTGTTTCCTACAAATTCGTTGGAAACTTTAATGCCTTCAATTCTTCTTACGTCAAGACGAACTGAGGAATAATATTTAAGAGCACGTCCGCCTGCGGTGGTTTCGGGGTTACCGAACATAATGCCAACCTTTTCACGGAGCTGATTTATAAATATTGCGCATGTGTTTGATTTATTAATAACACCGGCAAGTTTTCTAAGTGCCTGCGACATAAGTCTTGCCTGAAGACCTACGTGACTGTCTCCCATTTCGCCTTCAATTTCAGCTTTTGGAGTGAGGGCCGCAACGGAGTCGATAACTATTACATCAAGCGCACCGCTACGAACAAGTGCCTCTGTGATTTCGAGTGCCTGCTCACCTGTGTCGGGCTGAGATACTATGAGAGAGTCAACGTCAACACCAAGAGCTTTTGCGTATTGAGGGTCGAGAGCATGCTCGGCATCAATAAATGCAACTTCACCGCCGCCTTTTTGTGCCTCGGCAATAATGTGAAGTGCAACGGTTGTTTTACCTGAGGATTCAGGTCCGTAAACTTCAACAATTCTGCCTCTTGGAACACCGCCTATTCCGAGTGCTATATCAAGCCCTAAGCATCCTGTCGGAATGCAGCTTACATTCATGCTTGTTTTGTCACCGAGCTTCATAACGGCACCTTTGCCGAACTGCTTTTCTATCTGACTTAAAGTAAGGTCTAAAGCCTTCTTTTTTTCATCGGTCATATTCACATCATCCTTTCATGGGAGAGATTTATCAAGGGATAGGAAAAAATGCTTCAGAACGGACAAACTGAGCCAAAGCCTTGGCTTTGGGTTACCCGAAGGCGTACAAAAGTACGTCGAGAGGCGAAGTTTGTTCGTAGCAAAAAGGCTTTAAATTTTAGAAAAATCGAACCCGATTTTTCATCGAGTAATAACAAAATAATAGACTTGTACTATTAGTAATTTTCTGTTATTTCGCCTTTTGCGGTCTGAACTTTTTTTACATCCCTATTTTATCGCACTTTATGGGTGTTTGTCAATAATTAGTTTGCAAAATGACTCTTTATTTTGTCGATAAAGGACTTCTTTTCCTTGTGGTTTTTCTCACCTAAAGAAGCCTCAAATTCTTTTAAAAGCTCCTTCTGCTTTGGTGTGAGATTTTTTGGAACTTCAACACGAACCTTGATGATTAAATCGCCTCTCTGACGGGAACCGAGACGTGTCATTCCTTTTTCTTTTATGCGGAATGTGGCACCGTTTTGAGTGCCTTCGGGAATGGTGTATTTAATCTCTCCGTCAAGTGTCGGAACTTCGATTTCAGCACCGAGTGCAGCTTCTGCGAAGGTTATGGGGATTTCACACAAAATATTGTCACCCTGACGTTTAAATATGGGGTGGGGCATTACTGTAACGGTTAAAATTATATCGCCCGCAGGTCCGCCGTTTTTGCCTGCGTTACCCTGACCGCGGACAGAAATTCTCTGACCCGTGTCAATACCGCCCGGTATATTAACATCAATTTTCTTTTGCTTTCTCGTAGCACCTGCACCTTTACATGAAGGACACGGAGTTTTTATAATTTTACCCGTTCCGCGGCAGGCATCACATGTACGCTGGGTTGTAATAAAACCCATATTAACCCGGATTTGACCTGTACCACGGCAAGATGGACAAGTTTCAGGAGAAGTTCCTTTCTTTGCACCGCTGCCGTGACATTCTTCACAATCCTCGTATCTTGATATGTTAATGGTTTTTGTTGTACCATATGCCGCTTCTTTAAACGAAATTGTAACGCTCTGACCGATGTTTGAACCTTTTTGCGGAGCATTTGCTCTCTGTCTTCCGCCACCGAATCCGCCACCGAAGAAACTGTCAAAAATGTCGCCGACGTCAAAGCCGTCAAACCCGCCAAAGCCACCGCCACCAAAACCGCTTGCGGCATTGGGGTCAACTCCTGCGTGACCGTAAGCATCGTATCTTCCGCGCTTTTCTTTGTCGCTTAAAATTTCGTAAGCCTCGCCAACCTCTTTGAATTTTCCTTCTGCTTCGGGGTTATCTTTGTTAAGGTCGGGATGATATTTTTTGGCAAGTTTTCGGTAAGCCTTTTTAATTTCGTCGTCCGATGCACCTTTTTGTACACCTAAAACCTCATAATAATCACGTTTTGCCATAAATTTATTCCTTTCTGCAGGAAAGTTTTACATACTGAAAGGTAAAAGCAATTTCTGCTTTTACCTTTCAAAGATATTGTTATTTGAATTAATGCGAGACGCAGGGAAATGCGATTATCGGCATTTTAACAAGTCTATTGGTTGTCGTCTACTACATTGTAGTCTGCATCATATGCACCGTCAGCACCAGGCTGTGCACCGCCCATATTCGGGTCTGCACCGGGGTTTGCGTTCTGATAAAGTTTAGCAGAAATCTCATAGAACTTCTGGCTGAGTGCTTCGCTTGCAGCTTTTATAGCTTCTGTGTCTGTTCCCTTAAGGGATTCTTTTAAAGCATCAAGAAGTGGTGTTACTGCCGCTTTGTCATCCTCGGAAAGTTTATCGCCAAGGTCTGCCATTGTTTTTTCTGTCTGATATACGAGCTGGTCAGCGCTGTTTCTTACGTCAACTTCTTCTTTCTTTTTCTTATCTTCTGCTGCATGAGCCTCAGCTTCTTTTACAGCCTTTTCGATTTCTTCGTCAGAAAGATTTGTTGATGCAGTGATTGTGATATCCTGAACGTTTCCTGTTCCCATATCCTTTGCGCTAACGTGAACAATACCATTAGCATCAATATCGAATGTTACTTCAATCTGGGGAACACCTCTGGGGGCAGCAGGAATTCCTGAAAGTGAAAATCTTCCGAGAGTTTTATTGTATGCAGCCATTTCTCTTTCACCCTGCAGAACGTGAACTTCAACACTTGTCTGTCCGTCTGCAGCTGTGGAGAATATCTGGCTTTTCTTTGTAGGAATTGTGGTGTTTCTTTCGATAAGCTTTGTGAATACTCCGCCCATGGTTTCGATACCGAGGGAGAGGGGAGTAACATCGAGGAGTACGAGGTCTTCTACATCACCTGAGAGAACACCTGCCTGAATTGCAGCACCAACTGCAACACATTCGTCAGGGTTAATTCCCTTGTGAGGCTCTTTGCCTGTAAGTGCCTTAACTGCATCAAATACTGCGGGGATACGGCTTGAGCCGCCAACGAGTAGTACTTTATCAATCTGTGAGGGCTGAAGTCCTGCGTCAGAGAGTGCATTTCTTGAAGGAGTCATTGTAGCTTCAACGAGGTCTGCAGTAAGTTCATTGAATTTAGCTCTTGAAAGTGTTAAGTCAAGGTGCTTAGGTCCCGTAGCATCTGCTGTGATGAAGGGGAGATTGATGTTTGAAGAAGTTACACCTGAAAGCTCGATTTTAGCTTTTTCAGCAGCTTCTTTAAGTCTCTGCATTGCCATTTTATC
>JAZOQG010000076.1:0-23663 GCA_045656005.1 Clostridia bacterium | reverse complement strand
AAGGTGTGCAGCCATCGATATTTTGTCACCAAGATGGATTTTGTCTGCCATATCGCCAAACCCAAATGCAATTGCGGAAAATTCCTTTCCGTTTTTTAAA
This sequence comes from Clostridia bacterium, assembly GCA_045656005.1. Classification (GTDB taxonomy): domain Bacteria; phylum Bacillota; class Clostridia; order UMGS1883; family UMGS1540; genus JAZNQN01. The sequence goes on along the minus strand of JAZOQG010000076.1, from coordinate 23,563 downwards.
AATTTCAGCATCATATGACGTTCGTCTCTTGTTTTTCTTACACTCCTCACAAGCGCATCACCTACTGCAAATACAGGTCTTTCATTGTCGCATCCAAATGGTTCAAGACGCGAAATTTCATCGATAAGTGAGAGTAGTGACCCTTCGCAGGAAAGACGGCAATCTATCGGAAGAGTCAAAATAATATCGCCCTCTATAACGCTGTCGGCATATTCATTTATTTTTCTGTCAAATTCCGCTATTTTGTCAGACGAAAGGGATACCCCTGCCGCCATATCGTGACCTCCGAATTTTGAAAGCGTACCCTCGCAATAACAAAGTGCCTGATAAAGACTTATTCCTTCAACTCCCCTGCCAGAGCCTTTGGCATCATCTCCGTTTATTGTGAGAAGAAATACATTTTTTCCATAAGTATCTGCAATTTTAGAGGCTATAATTCCTATTATTCCACCATGCCAGCCTTCTTTTGCCAAAACGATAACCTTTTTGTTTTCAAAATCACCGTTTTCTATCATTTCGATAGCCTCATCATATATTGCGTTTCCAATATCTTTACGCAGATTGTTGTTTACGTTAAGCCTTTCTGCAATTTCCATTGCACTTTCTATATTATCTGTAAGTAAAAGCCTTAACGCCTTGTAAGCCGTCCCCATTCTTCCTGCGGCATTAAGACGGGGCGAAAGCATAAAACCTATGTGATATGAATTTATGTTCTCCTTTTCAATTCCTGACACCGCACAAAGTGCATCAAGCCACGGTATATTCTCTTTTTTCATTTTTTCCATGCCAAGTAGCACCAGTGTTCTGTTTTCTTCTTTTAAGGAAACCACATCTGCAACAGTTGCGAGGGCGACATATTCTGCGTATTCGTCTATTATTTTGTCGCTGTCACCTTCAAGTGCACAAACCATTTTAAAGCACACACCTGCTCCTGCAAGCTCCTTGAAAGGATATGGGCAGTCACTTCTTTTCGGATTTACAACTGCCACCGCATCTGGCAAAACCTCGGAACACGCATGATGGTCGCATATCACAAGCTCAATTCCAAGGCTTTTTGCAAATTCCGCCTCTTTTATTGCGGCAATACCGTTATCAACAGTTATAATAAGTTTTGTGCCTCCATTTTTTATTTTTTCTATGGCACCGCAATTTAGTCCGTATCCCTCGCTTTCACGCTCGGGAATATAGTATGTACAAACTGCCCCCCTCTTTTTCAGGTAACTTGTAAGCATTGCAACTGATGTTATTCCGTCAACATCGTAGTCACCGTAAACAGTTATTTTTTCTTTTTCCGAAATTGCTTTTTCAATGCGCCCTACTGCCTTTTCCATATCCTTTAAAAGATATGGGTCAAAAAGTGTTTTTCTGTCTGCATTAAAAAAACTTTCTATATTTTCTCCATCTATCCCGCGGTTTAAAAGAAGTGCCGCGCAGACGGGCGAAATTTTTTCTTTTCTCGCCAAAGCGCTTACTTTTTCCCTGGAAAGTTCATCACTTAAAAAGTTCCATTTCTTTTTCATGTTTTCTCCATATTAATATGTTTCATTTTTTTTGTGAAAATTTTTAATATATTTAAAGGTTTCCTTTTCCCCTTTTTCCGAAAGCATTAAAAGCCAGCTTTCCAAAAGTGCGGATGTTTCCTCATGAATAACTCTTCTCGCCTTTGCCTTTAAAAAATATTCGAGAGGGTGATTGTCAGTATAGTTTTTCCCCTGATACACCTTGCTTGCAGCAATTCTGTCGCAAAACATTTCGATTACAAACACAAGTGGCATCTTAACAGGCTCTATGCGTTTTGAGGCAGGGTTATAGTCCGTCCAGTATTCAAAATGGTTGCGATTTCTGCCCTTATGATGAAGCCATGCCGCAGAGTAGCCGAAAAGCTCTCTCTCCTTTTCATTGGGACTTCTGTTACCCAGGAAATATTTAGCTCCCACAAAAAACTCCGAGGGAGAATATTTTGATAAATCATGCAAAAATCCTCTCATTGGAATTCCGCATTTTATAGCATGATAAAACACAAGATGACGGTGCTTTGTAATAGTATTAAAATGTCCCCATATTTTTTTCATATCATCCCTCAACTCACCTAATCATATTTTTTATCAAAGTTTAAAAGCTTATACTATATCTAATTTATTATACTACATTTTGTTATTCTTTGCAAGTTTTACTGAGGAAATATTAATGTTTTTTTAAATTTTAAAAAAAGTGTTGTAAGATAGCAAAAGGTTTGATATAATCAAAGTAATTAAAAATGACAGGAGGCAGAAAAATGAGCGAAAACATAAATGTTGAAAACAATGAAGTTATCACAGAAAATTCAGAAAATACAGGTATAGTTAAAATTTCCGAAGACGTTATTGCAACAATTGCAGCAGCAACTCTTTCAGGTATTGAGGGAGTTTATGGCACAAACGGAACACTCGCCGGCGGAATTGTTGAATTTCTCGGTGTTAAAAAATCAGCAACAAAGGGCATTAAAGTTTTGATTGACGAAGAAGGCATGGTAAGCTCGGAAATTCACATTACCGTTAAATACGGCTACAAAATTCCTGATGTTGCATGGGAAATTCAAGAAAAGGTTAAGGCAGAAATTGAAGCCATTACAGGTCTTTCAGTTGCAAAAATCAATGTACATGTAGACGGAATAAACATTGAAAAACCAAGTGCTGAAAACGAAGAAGTTTCAGAAGAAATAGAGGCTGAATAAAATTCAGAATAAAAAGTGTGGCTCTCGCCACACTTTTTTATGCAATGGATTTCTTTTTAGTAAATAACTGAATAACGAACACAACCGCAACAAGTGCTATTCCCAAAATGTCTGTAACTGCACCGGGGTAAATAAGCATAAGACCGCCGACGGCACTTATAACTCTTTCATACCATTTCATATTATGTGTCATATATCCTTCAAGAGATGCAGAAACTGCAAAAATTCCTACAAATGAAGAAATGGATATAATCACAATTTCCCAAGCAGTTGTATCAACAAAGAGCATTGCAGGATTTAGTGCAAACACATAAGGCACTATAAAAGCACCGATTGCAAGTTTTGTTGCCGTAAACGCAGTTTTCATCGGATTTGCCTGCGCTATTGCCGCACCCGCATAAGCTGCAAGCGCAACGGGCGGAGTTAAATCTGCAACGATACCGAAGTAGAACACAAAGAAATGTGCCGCAATATTCGGAACACCCATACGAACAAGAATAGGTGCACATGTTGCCGCCATAATGCAATAGTTTGCAGTGGTTGGAACACCCATACCCAAAACGATACAACAAAGCATCGTTAAGAAAAGGGCAATAATTACCTGATTTCCTGCAAGTGTCAAAATTCCGTTAATCATCATATTTGCAAGACCTGTCATAGTGATGGTTCCTGCAATAATACCTGCAACTGCACACGCAGCTGCAACCGTTATCATACCCTGACCGCCTGCAGCAAGGGCTTCCCAGATTCTTTTTGGAGTGATGCGGTTTTCCTTATTAAACAGAGTTACAACAATTGCAACTAAAATTGCAATTGCAGCCGCAGTCTGGATTGAACGCTGGCTTGTGCCTACAAGATAAATCAAAACTATCAGAGGCAAAAGAAGGTATGATTTTTTAAGAAGAGGTAAAAAGCGCGGCAATTCTTCTTTTGTAAGACCGCGAAGTCCTTCTTTTTTAGCTTCAAGGTGAACTGCTATAAATATTCCTGCAAAATACAAAACTGCAGGCAAAATAGCTCTAACTACTATATTACTGTACGGAACACCTACATAATCTGCCATCAAAAACGCAGCTGCACCCATTATAGGAGGCATTATCTGACCGCCCGTTGATGCCGATGCTTCTGCGGCAGCCGCAAATTCAGGCTTATAACCTGTTTTCTTCATAAGCGGAATTGTAACAGAGCCGGAGCCTACTGTGTTTGCAACAGATGAGCCTGACACCATGCCTTCCATAGCACTTGCCACAACCGCAACCTTTGCAGGACCGCCTGAAAATCCGCCGACTACTGCATTTGAAATCTGAATAAAGAAGTCCGCTATTCCCGTTCTTTCAAGAAATGCACCAAATATGATAAATACAACTATAAACTTTGAGCACACATTGATAGGTGTAGACAAAATTCCTTCTTTTCCATAGAAAAGATAAGATGAGATATAATTGAGTTTACCCCAGAGTGTCGGGTTTGAAAGTCCAACGGTAAGTGCATAAATAACAAAACATACCGCAACAATAATTATGGGAAGCCCCACACTTCTGCGGCAAACCTCTGCCACAGACAAAATTCCGATAATGGCAATTACAATCTGATACCATTTAAAAATACTTCCCTGCTGGATAATATCAACAGCATTAAAGGTGTAATACAAAAATGCCGCAGTACCAAATACCATGAACAGAACATCGTACCAAGGCATGTGATTTACTTTCTGCCCTCCCTTTTTGGCGGGGAAAACAAGATAACCTATAAACACAATGTAAGCTACAAAGGAAGTAAGTCTTATTTCCTCGAGCCAGCTTGCAAAAAGTGTTACATAAATACAAAACAGAGAAAAAAGTGCCAAAATACAGTTTACAACCTTTTTGGGAGTTCCTTCCCATATACGGGTGTTTGATTCTCTGTCAAACTTTTTCATAACAGCATCAAGGTCCATGTTTTCAATACCTTGTTGCTTCTTTTTCTTAAAAAGCGCCATAGCTCCTCCTCGTCAAAAACAAGGCTGCAGCAAAATGCTGCAGCCCATTTATTTAAATCTTCCGAAATTACTGAGCGTTAACCTCTACGCCCTTTTCTGAAAAATATTTTGCTGCACCTTTGTGGAATGGAGCTGTCATACCGCTTGTAGCATTTTCAATGCTGAGTTCTCCGCCCTTTGCATTTTCTGCTTTGATAGCATCGATATTATCAAAAATTGCAGCAGTTAATTTGTAAACATCTTCTTCGGAAGCTGATGCACTTACGATAAGTGTAGCTTTAACTGTTACAGTTTCAACATCTTCAGCCTGGCCGTTATATGTTCCTGCAGGAACCTTATATGTTGTGTAGAAAGGACATGCAGCCATAAGATTTGCAGCAACGTCACCATCGATCGGTACAAGGTATGCAGAATTTGTTGCGCAAAGCTCTGTTATAGCAGGAGTCGGAGCACCTGCAACTATAAATGCTGCATCAATTTTGCCGTCTTTAAGTGCATCTGCGCTGTCAGCAAATGACTGATACTGTGCTTTAATGTCTTCTTCCTTAAGACCTGCTGCTGTCAAAACGTCAATAGCGTTAAAGTAAACGCCGGAGCCGGGAGCGCCGATAGAAACTGCTTTACCTTTAAGGTCTTTTACGCTTTTGATTTCAGGATTCATTGTAACGAGCTGAACTGCTTCTGCATAAAGACCTGCAACTACTCTGAAAGAGTCAATTTTCCCTTCCTGTTCAAAGGAACGTGTGCCTTCCCATGCGTAAGCCATAACATCGGACTGAACTGTACCGAGCTGATAATTGCCTGCTGCAATACCCTGAATGTTTGCTTTTGAACCGTCTGTAGAAACAACAGTTACGTTAATGCCTGCGTGGTTTTTAATGTACTGACCGAGTACACCGCCATATCCGTAATATGTACCGGATGTTCCGCCCGTACCCATTGTCATTGACGTTCCTGCACCTCCGGTGCATGCCGCAAGTGCCAAAACCATGCAAAGCACGAGTGCCAAAGAAATAATCTTTTTCATAAAAAAATCCCCCTAAAATATAGATTATGGAATAATTATATCACATTTTATATAATTATGCAATGTTTTTTTCCTCACTTTCATTAAAAACTGTTTTCACACCTGACAAATTACCTTGACATATAGTCAAATAGGTGTTAAAATCTATTTTGAAATACGCATGAAACGGAGTTTAAAATGAGAAAATTAAGACTAATACTGGCAATTTTCGCATGCAAAATGGCAATTTTTGCAGGTAAAATAATGAAAAAAGAGGCTTCCTCTGCACCGGGTGCGCTTGCACTTAAAATTTGCCCTGATATTTTAAAGATGCTTTCAACTCAGGTACGTGGTGAAATTATTGCCGTTTGCGGAACAAACGGGAAAACAACCACAAATAATCTTCTTTATAGCTTTTTAACAGGAAGCGGAAAAAAGGTTATTTCAAATAATTACGGAGCAAATATGCTCCCCGGGGTGTGTTGTGCTTTTGCTAAAAACGCGAATATTTTCGGAAAAATTGATGCGGACTTTGCCTGCCTTGAAATTGACGAGGCATCGACCATAAGGGTTTTCGAAAAAATGTCGCCCCACAAAATGATTATAACAAATCTTTTCCGTGACCAGCTTGACAGATACGGAGAAATATCACAAACTGCATCACTTATGCTTCGTGCCCTCTCCCTTTCTCCCGATACGGAGCTTTTCTTAAATGCTGACGACCCCCATGTTTTGCAGTTTTCCGAAAAAACAGGAAGAAAGTGCTTTTTCATTTCTGCCGATAAATGTGAAAATTTCACAGGGGAAACAGACGAAGATACACTTTGTCCCGTTTGCGGGAATATGCTTTCCTATGAATATCACCACTACTCACAGCTTGGAAAATTTTCGTGTCCCTCATGCTCTTTTAAAAATGCAGATGCAGACTTTAAAATACATGATATCTCCGTTTCAGACAACCTGTCATTCACCGTGTTATATAATAACAAAGAATATCCTTTTGATGTTTCATACAAAGGTTTTTACAATATTTATAACATTGCAACCGCTTTTTCCATGGCTCTCATTTTAATGAGGGAAGTAAAAGATTATGATAAAATATTATCCTCCTACAAACCACAGATAGGAAGAATGGAGCAATTTGATATTGGCAAAAAGCTGATACTCAACATGTCAAAAAATCCTGCAGGATTTAATCAGGGAATAAGCGCAATATGTGCCGACGAACGAAAAAAAGATATCGCAATCGCAGTAAACGATGCCCCGTCTGACGGCACGGATATTTCATGGCTTTGGGATGTAAACTTTGAAAATCTCAAAAACACTTCCATAGAAAAAATTTATGTTTCAGGAAGCCGTGCAGATGATGTTATGCTTCGTTTAAAATATGCAGATTTTGACCCTTCTTTATATGAAAAGGCAACACTTAAAGACTCGTGCCAGAAAATAAAAGCAGGCAGCGGTGAGGTTTCATACTACCTTGCAAACTATACCGCAACTTTTACCATTCATGGCATTTTAAAAGCTATGGAAAGGGGAGAATAAAATGGATTACAGTATTAAAATAGGTCACATTTATCCAGACCTTCTCGATATGTATGGCGACAAAGGAAACATTGCCTCACTCTCTAAAAGACTTTTGTGGAGAGGAATGGGCGCTGATGTTGTATCATTCAAAAAGGATGATGCATTGAAATTTGATGATATTGATATTTTACTTATCGGCGGTGGAGATGACACAGCTTCAGAAAAAGCTCTCTCTCTTCTTTCAAATTACAAAGAAGCTATTAAAAGTTATGTAGAAAACGGCGGCGTACTTCTTGCGTTGTGCGGTGCATTCCCCATGCTTGGAAAAAATATGCTTGATATTCTGGACATCTATACTGAAACTTCGGATAAAAGGTTTACGGGAAATGTTATAATAGAAAGCGAAGAATATGGAAACATTGCAGGATTTGAAAATCACAAGGAAAAAACATATATAGGCGAATATTCACCCCTCGGCAAAACAGTAAAAGGCTTTGGAAACTGCGGTGACGGTATGGAGGGCTTAATATACAAAAACACATTCGCAACATTTCTTCACGGACCTCTCCTCCCCAAAAACCCACGGCTTTCTGATGAAATACTCAAAAGAGCACTCGAAAAAAAATACGGGGGAGAAATTTCACTCCCACCGCTTGATGATACTTTGGAAAACGCGGCACATAACACCGCCCTCTCTCTTTAATTTTCGATTTGTGCCCTGAACATATTTTTAAATATGCTTTTGTAAGGCGAAGGATTAATCCCTGAAATACTGTTATTGCAGATTACCGTTTTTACCTTTTCGTAAAGCGGCAACACGGGAACTTCTTCGCTTATTATTTTGCACATTTCATCATTTAAGTTTCCCTTTAACTTGTCAAACTCACTGTTTTCAAAGGAATATATATTTCCTTTCCTAAATGCATCAGCACTCAGATAGCCGCTGTTTTCTTTAAGAGGCAATAAATATAAAGCCCACTGTCCTTTATCTATTTTCTCGGCAATGTTTCCCTCATAATCTGCCGTAACTTCAACACCGAGCTTTTTCATGTTTTCTGCAAAAAGTGAAAACACCTTGTCTCCTATGGTATCTTTCATCATTAAAACCCGGAGTGTTAATTTCTTTTTGTTTTTCTGATAAATTCCGTCATCGCCCTTTTCAAAGCCTGCTTTTTCCATATATTCTTCTGCTTTTTTAAGGTCAGCCAAATAAGAAAAACCAAATAAAGAGGGTACACCATCAATACTTCCACTTATATTTTCGCTAATCATTTCTCTATCTGTCGAGATTTTTATTGCACGTCTTATATCTGCATTTGAAAGAAAATCATTTTTGCAGTTGAAACCAAGAATATAAAAATCGCCGTTTTTTACGTTCTGCACAGAATATTCCTTACGTTCTATATTCTTTATAATAACTCCTGCCTGATATGTCTCAGATATGTCAAATTCATTTCCAGATTTACTTTTAAGTGTAAGGTGGTCTATCTTTGCCGCACCTTTAAAATATTTTTTGTTTGAAGTAAGAGTTACCATTCCATTTTCATAACGTGCAAGAACATACTGCCCGCTTCCCACGGGTTTGTGATTTAATTTATAAATCCCGTCAAATCCTTCGCTTTCGTATGCTTTTTCATAATACTTACGGCTTATGATACCAAAAGTAAGATTTTTCAAAAAATCCACATTGGCTTTTTCGAGCATTATGGAAAATGACATGTTGTCACCAGAAAGTTCGAATCCCGAAATTTCTTCACTTTTTCCGCTTTTAAAACTACTATAACCCTTAACTCCTGCATTTGATAAATCCAACTGACCAATTCTTGTCAAAAGTTTTAAAGAGAATAGAACATCTTCTGCACAAAGTGGTGTCCCGTCAGAAAAAAATGCATTTTTCTGAATTTTAAATCTGTAACGAAGTCCCTCGTCAAGCACTTCCCAATTAGCCAAAGACGAGATAACATCTCCCGTTTCTCCAAATTCCACAAGGGAATCATAAATAAGAGAGCAAACATCTTTATCCCCATCGCTTTTTGCAAACAAAGGATTAAATTCACCGAGAAACTCCCCTGTCAAAATTACAGCATCATTATCTTTATACTTAACATTGCAACCAGACAATATAATCAAAACGGCAAGCATTGCCGAAATTATTCTTTTCATAAATTTTCACCTTTTTCCTTAGCATTAGATAACATATTATAGTATAGCAAAGATTTTTTAAAAAATCAACAAAAATTATTGACAAACAAAAAAAGCTATGTTACCATTTAGTTAGTATAAAAACTACAACAAAGACGGCAGGTGCGAAGGAATTTAAAAGCGCCATGCACAGTTTGAGTGGTATTTTAAGTGTTTTTTACCCGTCTCAGGTTTGTTTGAGACGGGTGTTTTGATTTAGGAGGAGTTTTATGATGAATCATAAAAAATATGGCGTCAGTTATTTCCCCGCTCCCGGGGAAAATACTTCCTGGGTACACCGTGACCATATTGAAAAAGCGCCCATATGGTGCAGTGTTGATATGCGTGACGGAAATCAGAGCCTTGTAATTCCCATGAGCCTTCAGGAAAAGCTCGAATTCTATCAGCTTCTCTTAAAGGTAGGCTTTAAGGAAATTGAGGTGGGTTTTCCTGCGTCATCGGAAACAGAGTATGAGTTTTTAAGAGCTTTAATCGACCGCAATCTTATCCCTGATGACGTTTCTGTTCAGGTTCTCACACAGTGCAGAGAACACATTATGCGAAAAACCTTCGAGGCATGCAAAGGTGCTAAAAATGCAATAATTCATTTTTACAACTCCACAAGCATCGCTCAAAGAAAACAGGTTTTCAAAAAAAGTAAAGATGAAATAAAGAAAATTGCAATAAAAGGTGCAAAGCTTGCAAAAAAACTTGCGGCAGAATATGAAGGGAACTTCCGCTTTGAATATTCACCTGAGAGCTTTACGGGAACAGAACCCGACTTTGCCCTTGAGGTCTGCAATGCAGTTTTGGATGTGCTCGCACCTTCGGAAAACAACAACGTTATAATAAATCTTCCTGTTACTGTTGAAATGAGTATGCCTCATATATATGCAAATCAGGTAGAATACATGAGCCGGAATCTTAAATACCGAGAATTTGTAACACTTTCTCTTCACCCCCATAATGACCGCGGAACAGGTATTGCCGACACAGAACTTGCCCTTTTGGCAGGAGCGGACAGAGTTGAAGGAACACTTTTCGGGAACGGAGAAAGAACGGGAAATGCCGACATTGTAACTTTGGCTATGAATTTGTATTCACATGGAATTGACCCCCGCCTTGATTTTTCCGATATGCCATACATTGTTGATGTTTACGAAAAATGTACACGTATGCACGTTCATGAACGTTCGCCCTATGCAGGAGCTTTAGTTTTTGCCGCATTTTCAGGGAGCCATCAGGATGCTATTGCAAAAGGCATGAAATATCGCAGTGAAAATCCCGAAGGACTTTGGTCTGTTCCCTACATTCCGATTGACCCTGCCGACATCAATCGTACATACGACGCAGATGTAATAAGAGTCAACTCACAAAGCGGAAAGGGCGGCATTGGCTACATTATGGAGCATATGTTCGGATATATCCTGCCTTCAGGACTTCGCGAGGAATTAAGTTACCTTTGCAAGAGTATTTCAGACCAGGAGCACAAAGAGCTCAAGCCCGAAGATATTTTACATATTTTCAAAGAACACTATCTTATCACATCGCCTAAAATCTCTATATCTGATATCCATTTTGCAAGACGGGGCGAGAGTGTTTTAACGGATATTGAATTTATTGTTGACGGCAAAATTGTTAAAGCATCTGCAGAAGGTAATGGTTCTCTTGACGCAGTCAGCAATGCCCTTAAAAATATTACAGGTGCAAATTATACTTTGCAATTTTACACCGAGCACAGTATGCAGGAGCAAGGCTCAAAAAGTTATGCTGTGTCCTATATCGGTCTCGAAGACGGGCATGGCAGACTTTTCTGGGGTGCAGGTACAAACACGGATATTATCCGTGCAGGTGCTGATGCGCTTTTGTGCGCTTACAGTAATTTGAGTAAAGAGGGAGAGTGATATTATGGCAATGACAATGACGCAAAAAATCCTCGCAGACCATGCATCTCTTTCTCACGTGGAGCCCGGTCAACTAATATCAGCAAGGCTTGATATTATACTTGGGAACGATATTACAACTCCCGTTGCGATAAAAGAATTCGAAAAAGCTGGCTTTGAGAATGTATTTGACAAGGAAAAAATTGCAATAGTTTTGGACCATTTTGTGCCGAACAAAGACATAAAAGCCGCAGAGCAGTCTGCAATGTGCAGAAAGTTTTCACAAAAACACAAAATAAGCCATTTTTATGATGTGGGAAAAATGGGCATTGAGCACGCACTCCTTCCCGAACAGGGTATAGTTTGCGGCGGCGATGTAATAATCGGGGCAGACAGTCATACATGTACCTACGGTGCACTTGGTGCATTTTCAACAGGTGTTGGAAGCACAGATATGGCGGCAGGCATGGCAGAAGGGAAAGGATGGTTTCGTGTGCCTTCGGCAATCAAATTTGAGCTTTTGGGCACTCTTCCCGGAAACTGTTGCGGAAAAGACGTTATTTTAACAATTATAGGCATTATAGGTGTTGACGGTGCACTTTATAAAAGCATGGAATTTTGCGGAGCGGGCATTTCTTCTCTTTCAATGGATGACCGCTTTACAATCTGCAACATGGCAATAGAAGCAGGTGCAAAAAACGCAATTTTCCCCATTGACGAAAAAACCATAGAGTATATGGAAGGGAGATGCCGCCGTCCTTACAAAATTTTTGAAGCAGACCCACAGGCAGAATACGAGAAAACAATTAAAATAGATTTAAACGAAATTACTCCTACTGTGGCATGCCCCCATCTTCCCGAAAACACACATCCCGCTTCATCGCTTTCTCATATCAAAATCGACCAGGTTGTTATAGGAAGCTGTACAAACGGCAGAATGGAAGATATGGAAGCGGCATACTCAGTGCTTAAAGACAAAAAAGTAGCAGATGGTGTAAGATGCATAATAATTCCTGCGACTATGGAAATTTACCGAGAATGTGCCGAGCGTGGTTATATCACTGCATTTACCGATGCAGGGGCAGTTACTTCTCCCCCTACCTGCGGTCCGTGTCTTGGAGGATACATGGGAATTTTGGCAGAGGGTGAGCGATGCGTTGCAACAACCAACAGAAATTTTGTGGGCAGAATGGGTCATGTTAAGAGCGAAGTATATCTTGCCTCTCCCCTCACTGCCGCAGAAAGTGCAGTTTGTGGCTATATAAAAGAGCCGAAGGAGGTCAAAATATGAAAACATCAGGAAAAGTTTTTAAATATGGTGATAATGTTGATACAGACGTAATTATTCCTGCAAGATATTTAAATACTTCTGACCCCTTTGAGCTTTCCGCCCACTGCATGGAAGATATTGACAAAGAATTTGCAAAAAACGTTTCAAAGGGTGACGTTATTGTAGCAGGATACAATTTTGGTTGCGGCTCTTCAAGAGAACATGCACCTCTTGTAATTAAAACCTGCGGCACGGGATGCATTATAGCCAAAAGCTTTGCACGGATTTTTTACAGAAATGCAATAAACATTGGTATGCCGATTTTAGAATGCGAAAGTGCGGCAGATGAAATAAATATGGGTGACAAAATTGACATTGATTTTGACAGCGGAATTATTATAAATCTTACAAGCGGGAAAACTTATAAGGCTCAATCCTTTCCGCCTTTTATTCAAAATATCATAGAAAGCGGAGGTCTTCTCTCCTCCATTAAAAATAAGGCAGGCGAAAAGAATGAATAAAGAAATAGCCGTAATCCGCGGTGACGGAATAGGTCCTGAAATTATAGAAGAGGCTTTAAGGTGTCTTGATGCTGTTGGGGAGAAATTCGGTCATAGTTTTGAATATACCGATGTTTTTATGGGTGGCAATGCAATTGACCTTTTTGGCGATCCGCTTCCTGAAAGCGAGCTTTCAAAAGTCTTAAAAAGCGATAGTGTACTGCTTGGTGCAGTAGGCGGTGAAAAATGGAACTGCCTACCCTCTGAAAAAAGGCCCGAAAAAGGACTTTTGCGACTTCGCAAAGCATTGGGAGTTTATTCAAACAACCGCCCTGCAAAAGTGTGGAAACAGCTTTCAGGTGCTTCCCCTCTCAAAAAGGAAATTGTAGAGCGCGGGATTGACTTTATAATTGTTCGTGAACTTTGTGGGGGAATATATTTTGGAGAGCACAAAACCGAAGAAATTGATGGCAAAAAAACTGCAACAGATATTCTTACCTACACAGAAAACGAATTTGAGAGAATTGGACGCATAGGCTTTGAAACGGCAAGGAAACGCAGAAAACTTTTATGCTCCGTTGAAAAAAGCAATGTACTTTCTTCAAGCAGACTTTGGAAAGAGATTATGGAAAATCTTTCAAAAGATTATCCTGATGTAACTTTAACTCACATGTATGTAGATAACTGTGCAATGCAAATCATAAAAGACCCTTCGCAGTTTGATGTTATTGTGACTGAAAACATGTTCGGTGACATACTGTCAGATGAGGCATCTATGATAACAGGCTCAATAGGAATGATTCCTTCATCAAGCCTTGGAGATACTTCTTTAGGTCTTTACGAGCCTATTCACGGCTCCGCTCCTGATATTGCAGGCAAAGATATAGCAAATCCCATAGGCGCAATTTTGTCTGCAGCTATGATGCTCCGATATAGCTTTTCGATGGAAAAAGAATCAAATGCAATAGAAAAAGCCGTGTCGTCTGTTTTAGATATGGGCTTTAGAACGCAGGATATATATGAAGAAGGATTTAAAAAAGTAGGTTGCAAAGAAATGGGAAACCTTATATCAGACACAATAAAAAACAAAGGCATTTAGCCTTTGTTTTTTATTAGCTCATTTAATTTTTCAATAGCCGACGAAATATTTCCCACTTCATCAATAAGTCCGCATTTTACTGCATCGTCACCCGATACGATGCTTCCCACGTCATTTGCCATTTCTCCTGTTTCGGAGAGAAGTCTTTTAAGTTCTTCTTCTTTAATTTTGGAATTTGAAACGACAAACTTAATAATTCGCTCCTGCATCTTAACAAGATACTGGAATGCCTGCGGTACACCTATAATTGTTCCGCTGAAACGAACCGGGTGAACTGTCATTGTGGCACTTGGTGCAATGAATGAATATTTTGACGAAACTGCAAGGGGTACTCCTATACTGTGACCTCCCCCAAGCACCAATGATACTGTCGGCTTCTTCATTCCCGAAATCATTTCAGAAATTGCAAGTCCTGCCTCAACATCACCGCCCATGGTATTTAAAATAACCAAAAGCCCCTTTATATCTTTGTCCTCTTCAATTGATGCCAGAAGTGGTATAACATGCTCATACTTTGTGGTTTTACTTTGCGGAGGCAAAAGCTCATGCCCTTCTATCTGCCCGATTATGGTAAGACAAAATATTTTTCCGTTCCCTGTTTCAATTTCTGCTGTGGCTGTTTCCTTAATTCTTTCATAATCAAAATCATTTTTTTCGTTATTTTCTTCCGACATAATATCACTGCCCTTCATATATACTTTTTGATATTATGCCCCAAAAATTTTATTTTATTTCCAAAACCTTATATCCCTGTGCCGTTACTGCATCTGCAAGAGCCTGAGTATTGATGCCTTCTTTTGCAGTAATTTCGGCAGTTCCCGTCTCGTGGCTTACCAAAGCTTCTTCTACTCCTTCTATTCCTTCGAGAGTGCTTTTTACTCTGCCTTCACAATGCATACACATCATGCCTTCAATTTTAAGTGTTACTTTCATCATTTTTTCCGCCTTTCTTTTTCTCAAAACTATTCTTTTATTATATTTATCAGGATTTTTAATATCCGCGAAATTCAGTCTTAACGCATTCATTACAACACAAAAACTTGACACACTCATTGCCGCAGCACCAAACATTGGATTTAGTTTCCACCCAAAAGTCATGATAAACGCACCTGCCGCAAGAGGAATTCCTAATATGTTATATATAAATGCCCAGAAAAGATTTTCGTATATATTTTTTAAAGTTGCACGGGAGAGTTTTATTGCGGCAGGAACATCGGAAAGATTGTTTTTCATCAAAACAACCTCTGCCGCATCAATGGCAATATCCTCGCCTGCTCCTATGGCAATGCCTATATCTGCTCTTGTAAGTGCAGGTGCATCGTTTATTCCGTCACCCACCATAATAACCTTTCCGTTTTTTTTCAGTTTTTTTATAATTTCTTCTTTTCCCGATGGCAAAACGGAAGAAAAAACTTCTTTTATTCCTGCTCTTTTTGCAATTTCACGGGCAGTTTTCTCGTTATCACCCGTTATCATAACAGTTTTAATTCCCATTTTATGAAGCTCTTTTATTGCATTTATGCTGTCATCACGAAGGTCGTCGGCAACCGCAATTACTGAAGAGAGTGTGTCACCCTTCGCAAAAAACATTGCCGTTTTACCCATTTCCGAAAGTTTTTCGGCAGTTTCAAGTGCCACTGTGTCGATTTTTGCATACTTTGACACGAAATCATAATTTCCGCCGCGGAGCACTTCTTCACCCATAAATGCCTTAACACCGCCGCCCTGAAAAATATCAAAACTTTCAGTTTCCATAGCTTTTATTCCCTCTGTCTCAGCCTTCCCCGCTATAGCCTTTGCAAGAGGATGCTCGCTTTTGATTTCCAGTGAATATGCAATTTCCAACGCCTCTTTTTCGCTGAAAGCACCAAAAGTTATAATGTCGGTGACTTCGGGTTTCCCTTTTGTTAAAGTTCCTGTTTTATCAAGTGCAACAATTTCTGCTCTGCCCGTTTCTTCAAGCGCTCTGGCATTTTTAAAAAGTATTCCGCATTTTGCACCCACTCCGTTTCCAACCATTATTGCAACAGGGGTTGCAAGTCCCAAAGCACAAGGGCAGCTTATCACAAGCACACAAATGCCTCTCGCAAGCGCAAATCCTATGCTTTCACCCAGCATAAGCCATAAAACCGCAGAAACAAAACCAATTACCAAAACAGCAGGCACAAAATATGCCGAAACCTTGTCTGCCGCCTTCGCCACAGGTGCTTTTGATGCGGCGGCATCGCTTACCATTTTTATAATATGAGAAAGTGTTGTATCTTCTCCCACCTTCTCCGCACGGCATTTTATATATCCCGACAAAAGACGTGTGCCTGATATAACGTTTTTTCCAACACTTTTTTCTACAGGGATACTCTCACCAGTAACTGCCGATTCATCAGCACTTCCTTCGCCTTCAACTATAATGCCGTCGGCAGGTATGTCAGAACCTGCTTTTATGATAAATATATCGCCCTTTTTAAGCCTTTCTATTTCGCATACCACTTCTTTTCCATCAACTATAACTATTGCGGTTTTAGGCGCAAGGCTCATAAGACTTTTAATGGCATTTGTTGTTTTCCCCTTGCTGAAAGCCTCTAGCATTTTCCCGACAGTTATCAAAACCAAAATCATTGCAGCAGACTCAAAATAAAGCTCATGAAGCATATGATGGGCATTTTGTATATTTCCGCTCATAAGAAAAAGAATAAGCGTACTGTATATAAATGACGCACCGCTCCCAAGTGAAACCAAAGTGTCCATATTAGGTGCTGCGTGAAAAATTCCTTTCGCACCGCTTATAAAAAACTTTTTGTTTATTATTAGTATTATAGCTGATAATATAAACTGCATTAGTGCTATTCCTATTGGATTTGAATTAAAAAAAGCAGGAAGCGGTGCTCCAAACATTACATGTCCCATTGAAAAATACATAAGCACCAGTAAAAACCCAAGTGAATATAAAAAACGCTTGAAAAGTACTGCCGTTTCACTTTCTTTTTTATCCTCTTCAATTTTCTCCCCTTGCATTACTGCACTATACCCTGCTTTTTTAAC
The DNA here is from genome assembly GCA_045656005.1 of Clostridia bacterium. Lineage (GTDB taxonomy): Bacteria > Bacillota > Clostridia > UMGS1883 > UMGS1540 > JAZNQN01. The sequence goes on along the minus strand of JAZOQG010000076.1, from coordinate 6,367 downwards.
TGCATCTATAATTTCTTTCTTATCGGCATCGCCTTCAATTTCCATACTGCCTGTCAAAAGGTTAACACTGCACTTTTTAACTCCCCAAACCTTTGACACCGCTTTCTCTACCTTGCTGCTGCAAGCCGCACAGCTCATTCCGAAAACATTGAATTTTTGCATAAAATACACCTCGTACAAATATTTTATACCTACAAAAAAATATTGTCAAGCAAAAAGAGAATGTAAAAATTTTTTTACATCCCCTTTTAATATTATTCGGTTATGAAACGATGCTCTGCAATATATTCGTACTTTTCTCCCGCTTTAAGTATCGGATTTGGGAAATGTCCGTAGTTTATTGCATTCGGGAAGTTTTGTGTTTCAAGACAGATACCTCCGTAAGTAGGGTAGCATTTTCCGTCTTTGCACACTCTCGCTGTATCAATTTTGTTTCCTGTGTAAATCTGCATTGCGGGAGCATCAGTATAAAGCTCCATTGAAATTTTTGTGTTCTCACTTTCAAGCCTTGCCGCTTTTCTAAAGCCTCTGCCGTCAATTATAAAGTTATTGTCAAATCCTCCGAACATTTCAGTTTGCGGATGAGGGGTTTTAAGCGCATCGCCTAATTTTGCTCCGCCTCTGAAATCAAAAGGGGTACCGGAAACTGATGCGATTTCACCTGTTGTTACACAGTCTTCGTCTGCAGGAGTGTAAAAGCCTGCGCAAAGCTCCATGTTCATGTCGCATATATCACCGCATCCTGCCCCGTTTAGATTAAAATAACTGTGGTTTGTAAGGTTCACAACTGTATCTTCGTCAGTTTCCGCCTCATATTTAATGCAAAGTGCATCATTTTCATTCAAAGTGTAGGTTACCTTTACACTTAAATTGCCAGGATATCCCTCATCCCCCGAAGGTGAAAGCATTGAAAGACAGAGAGCAGGATTTTTATCATCACCTGACTCTTTTGCATCCCATAAATATTTATCAAAACCAGACTTGCCACCGTGAAGTGAATGTGCTCCGTTATTAATTCCCGCAGTATATTCTTTCCCATTAATAGTGAATTTACCGTTTTTTATTCTGTTTCCGCACCTTCCGACAAGTACACCAAAAAAAGCACCGTTATCAAAATATTCCTCCAGGGTGTCATACCCCAAAACAACATCGGTATATTCTCCGTTTTTATCACGAACCCATAAGTTTTTAACGGCACCTCCATAGTTTATAATCTCGGCTTTCACATTTTTGCCGTTATCAAGCAAATATGAGAAAACCTCTCTGCCGTCAGGCATAAATCCAAAGCTCTTTTTTGTTATTCCCATTTTTATCCTCCTATCAAATATAACCTTTATCAAGCTCAGGTTGACTTGAAACTTTATTTTTCTCATCATAGTAAATATCGTGAAGATTATTTACTATATGGTGTCTTCCGTCAACCCAGTCGCAGTTTGATAAAAGTATTACATCAAAATCGTCCTCGGGTAGCTGAACGTGCATCGTACGAAAACCTATACTTCCCCCATTATGAGTAATCTTTTTCTTTCTTCCGCGATAATCATTTCCTACCATACACCCCATTCCGAAATAGCCGTTTACGGGTGTAGCCGTTAAAATCATGTCCCATGTCCCGCTCTTCAAAAGAAGTCTTTCCTTTATGGCAATATTAAGGCAGTAAATATCATCAACCGTTGCCGCCGCATCACCTGCACCCATCATCCAGTCACGACTAGGTTCGGTGCAATATATTTTGTCATTTTCTTTTATATGACCAGAAACTCTTTTTTCGCAATGCTCTCCATTGTCTATATATGCACTTTTCATACCCAAAGGCTCAAAAACCTCTTTTTTCATATACTCAGGATATGAAAGACCTGACAGATTTTCGCAAATAAGTGCACACAAAATCATGTTGATGTTTGCATACATCGTGTCTGTACCCGGTTTAAAATTCATGGGATAACTTTTTAAAATTTCAAGATGCTCACGAATTTTTTCGGGTGTTCCGGGTGCATATTTTTCTTTAAAATCGGGGAGTTGTCCAAAATCAGGGAGTCCGCTTATATGGTGAAGCATATGCCTTATAGTTACACTCTCGTCGAATCCCTTTGCCTCTTTTACATATTCTCCCGGATGCTTGTCGATATCAAGTATACCCTTGTCGTAAAATTTTAAAAGTCCTATTACACAAAGAGGTTTTGACATGGAGTAAAGAGTGAAAACGCTGTCACGCTCAATGCGAGTTCCTGTTTCCCGGTTAGAATACCTCATCATTTTTTCATAAACAATCTTACCCTTGTGTGTAACTCGCACACTTCCATAAAAGTCGTATTCTTTCTGATAATCGTTTAAAAATGCGTCAGCTCTTTCTACAAAGTTCATATTATCTCTCCTTAAGTAAGTTTACGAATAAACCGCCCACAACAGACCTGTTCTGGAAATCCATTCTGCGATTTATACTTGTGCAGTGCCAGTCGGTAATAGGAACTCTGTCCATAGTTTCACTAATAAAATTATACTGTGCTTTTATAACTTTGTCAACATATTCCTGGTTGTCTGTCATTACAGTTGTCCAGAAATTCCATATATTAACCGTGTAGTCCTCTCTCATATCAAGTGGAATTCCATATTTATTAAGTTTTTCGGAATAAACCTTTACCTCTCTTTCAAAAACATCTTCACTGAAAAGGTTAAGATTTAAAAGTTTATCCCATATAATGTTATATTTAAGACTCCAGCTATCCTCTCTGTCAAAGGTAAGACGGGAAGAGCCATATTTCCCAATGCTTTCCTTTTCCCATTTTTTTGCATATTCTTTTGCAACGGACAAATACTTTTCGTCATTATAAAGAACACCGTAGCATGCTATTCCCAATATTGCCTTTATGCTCAAATTACAACTGCGGGCAAATTTTCCTGTAAAATCATCCGTACAAATCTGAAGAGCAGGGTCATATCCGTTTTTCACGAGATAATCAGCAGTTTTCTTTAAAAGGTCTTTGTATTCATCAACAAACGATGTATTTTTTGCTCCGAATTTAACGGCTGACAATGTACAAAGGAGTAAATTGCCACATTCTTCAAGCGGCATTTGCATTTCGGGATCTTGTTTTCCGTCAACCGCTCCGTAAACCTGACCGTTTGATACAGGATATCTTCCCACATCGTGCGGCACAAAATCAAAAGGCCACTCCTTAGAGCATGCATATTTTGCTATAGGTCTTATCATTGCAAACATTAAATCGGGATTATACTTATAGAAAAGAGGTGATGATTCATAAGTACAGTCCAAAGTTCCCATACATCCATTTGAATGACATTCCTTTGAAAGGAACAAATCATTTCCCTCATCATCGCAAACTAATTTATGGGCGGCAACCGACTGCCGGTACGCAAGGGAAATGATTTCCGCATATTCATCAGAAACTTTTTTGCCGTCACTAATTACTCTCTCGTCAAATTCTTTTGAAAGTTTTCTTACTTTTTCGTATTCTGCTATTGCAACAGTAAACATTTCATCAAAACTTTTAAAATATTTTTTATAGTAGCCTTCAAGTTTCTTACCGAAATATTCAACTGAATATATATCATCGTATCCGAAAGTGATTAGACCATAAAGTTCCTTCTTCCTCACCGAAATATATGGATATTCTTTGAAAACATCATATTCTTCATCAAAGGAAAGAACCTTAAGTTCTCCTTCCGCCTTTGTACTTCCGTTTATCACAGATGCAGAAGGCTCGGAAATATGAATATATCCCCAGTCCATAGTTACGCTGTCGCCAACTTTACCCAGGGGAGTTTGTCCGCATTTTCCGAAAAACACTGAGTTTTCACCCTTGCGGCATACAACCTTACTGTCATAAGTATCAACCGCACATTCGGTTGACATATCAAAATAAAACTCTATCTCATGCTCTTTCCCGTCTATAATTTCTATATTATATTGCATATACGAAACGGGTCTTGACAAAATATCAAGTCTGTCTAAAATTAATGGTGACAAAAAGTTTAAGTTTACTCTTACTTTGTCATTTTCAAACACGTAATATGTAGCAGTTGGTGTAACCTTTACGGATTTTTGCGGAATATGACCCATAAGACGATATGGTGCAGTTCTTCTGTCCCCATCATGTATCCTCTGTCCCATAAGCATAAAAATCTCGCCGTCAATATAAACTCCTGCACTCATGGGATTTCTTCTGCCTGTCCAATGCTTTGTTACATCATCATACAAATTGTCATTCATTGACCAAATGCTGAAAAACGGGTCTATGGTCAAAAGCGGTACTGAACAATATCTTAATTGTTTCATAATAAATTCTCCTTTTTAATATATTATATATAATAATTATATCTTTTTTTACACCTATTTTCAACCACATAAATTAATCAAAAAGATATCTTTTTTTTCACTTTTGCAATTTTGATGACACTGGAACAAAAATGTGTGTTTAGTGAAATGTCTCCATACACCATACTTAATTCATTACAAAACATATTCAACCAAATAAAACCTTATATATTACAAAAGGAAGGAACAACAGATCCTTCCTTTTGTAATATTTAAGCATTTAAACTGAATTTGACGAATTATTCTTCCTCTTTACTGAGAAGAAAAACCGAACTTAAAATCAAGATAATTCCAATCACAGAATACACAGAAAGCTTTTCCCCCAATACCATCACACTCAAAATTGTGGCTGCCATAGGCTCAAGTATTCCCAAAGACGATGCTGTGCCTGCGGGGATTTCACGAAGAGCTAATGTATAAAAGAAATATGGAAGTATGCAGGCAAAAACTCCAACTCCTACAGAAAGAGAAATAACAATAGCAGGATTCAGACTGATACAATCAATAATCCCTGCAGGCTTGGCAGCTATAAGTCCCGCAATCACACTGAACAGAAAACAATAAAAATTAGCTTTTATCGGATTTATACCATTCTGCATTTGAATTTTTGTAATAATGTTATATGTAGCATAGCTTATTCCTGATAATAATCCGATTAAAATTCCGAACAAATCAAATCTCAGTCCTCCTATTATCCCTGAAACAAGACAACATCCTAAAATCATTCCTGTTACTGCAATGAGCTTAATTAAACCAAGTTTTTCGCCCAAGAATGTCGTTGAATAAATCATTACAAATATTGGTGCGGTATACATCAATACAACAGCTGTGGATACCGATGTCAATTGCATAGACTGATAATAACAACTTGCAGTCAAGAAAAATGACAGTCCACTTCCGACAAATAAGAGAATTTCTTTAAAATTTGTTTTGATGATGCTTATGCCTGATATTAATACATATATACCCATACATACAAAAGATACGAATCCCCTGATAAATGTCATTTGAAGAGAAGTAACCCCGTATGGTGCCAGATTGTTTACAAAAATCCCGCTCGTTCCCCACAAAATGCTAGCTAATATTATATAAAGTAACCCGGTCTTTTTCATGATATAACCTCCTCACATTTGTCATTTTTCTAAGCCAATGCACCCATTGTAAACAAATCCTTAACTGTAATCTGATTTTTTTACATAGCTACAAAGATTACTTTCAACGCTTTCTTCTATAAGTCCATCTATTGTAATTTTTGCAGCATTTTCAAAATTAAGTTCTTCATCAGATATTTTCATTTTCGTAAACTCAGGCATATACTTTGTAATCGGGTCGGACATTTGATACTTACCCTGTTCATAAAGTTGCAATGCTACCGTACAGGTAAGCATTTTTGTCATTGAAAATATGAAGTAAAGTTCATTACTATCCATTTTAAATTATTCTCCGCGTTATTTCGAAAAATCAACTTTTAGTATATTATTATATCACATTAAATTGTGTTTTCAACTGCAATTTTTACTTAAAAAAATATACTTTCGTACAAAAATTATATTTTTACACTGTCCTTTGTAGTTTGAAAAAACCAACTGGTTTAGATGTGGGTTTTATTGCAATATGCAAGCTCGTTGCCGTAAGACAACATATGGAGTGCGTTAGCACATATCGTGTCATTTATATCAATGAAAAAACGACTTGTCGAAACAAGTCGTGTTTTTCTGGTGACCCATCGGCGATTCGAACGCCGGACACCTTGATTAAAAGTCAAGTGCTCTGCCGGCTGAGCTAATGGGTCATATTGGCTGGCTGGCTGGACTCGAACCAACGAATGCCAGAGTCAAAGTCTGGTGCCTTACCGACTTGGCTACAGCCCAATATCGTTTCTCTGCATCATCTGTTCGAACTCAGCTTAAAAAATGGGGTGGATAATCGGGATCGAACCGATGACCTCCAGTGCCACAAACTGGCGCTCTGCCGATTGAGCTATACCCACCATGTTGGCGCGCCTGAAGAGACTCGAACTCCTGGCCCACT
>JAZOQG010000075.1:0-24766 GCA_045656005.1 Clostridia bacterium | reverse complement strand
CACGTAAAACAACTAAAATAGCACCTACACACGCAGTAATTGCATACGCAACATTGCAAAGCTGATGAGTTACAGGCCCCATAATTCCAGATGTAAACTGTGCTTTTATCTGTGCGCGACATAGTCTGTCATTTAAAAATTCAAATTCTTCAATTGCAACTTTTTCGTGGTTAAAAACTTTTACAACCTTCTGTCCCGTAATAGTTTCCTCCGAAAAACCATTTAAGATGCCAAGGCTTTTTTGTTGCTCTTTATATGCAGTTCTGCCTCTTTTAAGTATTGCTTTGCTCGCATAAGTCAAAAGAGGGGTCATAATAAGTGTAATAAGACCCAAAATCCAATTTGTGTAAAACATAAGTATCAGGGTTCCAACGATTGTGATTGCGCCTGAAATTATCTGAATTAATGTAGTGTTAAGCATTTCGCCGACAGCATCAATGTCGTTTGAAAATCGGCTCATAATGTCGCCCGTGGAGTTTGTGTCAAAATAACGTATGGGCAGAGTCTGAAGTTTTTTATAAAGGTCATTTCGCAGTAGCCTTAAGGAACGTTGTGAAACGGCAAGCATTATTCTCTGTTGAAGCCATTGCGAAAAAACGGAAATTGCATAAATCAACGCCATGAACAACACACCAAGTAAAAGTCCGCGAATTCTTCCGCTTAAATCCGGATTTTGAGGGTCGTGATACAAAAAGCGGTTCATTACAGGGCGAAGCATGTATGATGCGGCAAGGGAAGAAAAAGTAAATATAATTGCACTTATAAGCGCAGTAATAAAAAGCACTCTTTCATTCGAGAGATATTTTAAAAGCTTTACTATTGTTTTAAGTGCATTTTTTGGTTTTCCGCTTTTGCCCATGGCACCTCTCGCCATAGGACCACCGCGTCCTACGGGCATGGGTTTTCTTCCGGGACCGCCTGCTGAAAAGTCAGAATATTTTTTTATGAGTCGCTCTCTTTTGGCATCATTCATTTTCGCTTTCCTCCTTATCTTTCTGAGAATAGTATATTTCCTGATAGGGAAGACAGTCTTTTAAAAGCTCATCATGCGTGCCTATACCTGCTATTTTACCGTCATCAAGTACAATTATTTTATCAGCATCACATACAGACGTTATGCGCTGTGCTATAATAATTTTTGTAGTTCCCGAAAGCTCTTCTCTGAAGGCTTTTCTTATTGATGCGTCAGTTTTGGTATCAACTGCACTTGTTGAATCATCAAGTATAATAATTTTTGGTTTTTTAAGAAGTGCTCTCGCTATGCACATTCTTTGTCTTTGCCCGCCCGAAAGATTTGCACCGCCTCTTCCTATATCACGGTTAAAACCTTCTTCGCTTTCTGCGATAAATGAATGAGCCTGGGCAATTTTTGCAACATTCTCAAGTTCTTCTGCGGTTGCATTTTCATTGCCCCATAAAAGATTTTCTGAAATTGTACCTGAAAACAGTGTGTTTTTCTGGAGTACAACAGAAATACCTTCTCTTAAGTTGTGAAGTGCGTAGTCACGAACATTAATGTTGTCAACTAAAATTTCGCCCTCATCTGCATCATATAGTCTTGGAATAAGTGAAATTAAAGTTGTTTTTCCTGAGCCTGTGGAGCCAACAATTCCCACAAGTTCACCACTATCGATTTTAAAGCATATGTTGTCCAGAACTTTGTCATGATTATTTTTAAAATATTTAAAGGAAACATTTCTAAATTCAATACTTCCTTCTGTTACTTCTTTGTCAAGATGCTTTGCATCTTCATCTGTAAGATCAATTTTTGCATTTAAAACTTCAGTTATTCGCTTATCTGATGCTGCGGCTCTTGTTCCTTGCAAAACAATCATGGCAAGGAAGTTAAGTGCCATCAGAACTTGTGCAAGGTATGTGATAAATGCAGTTAATGTTCCAATTTCCATGTTTCCTATCATAATCGGTTTGCCGGAAAACCACACAACCGCCAAAGTTGCAACGTGAATTGAGACAGAGGAAACAGGATGGAGAAAAAGCATAATTTTAAGTGCTGATGTACTTTTTTCGTAAAGGTCGTCACTTGTTTTTGAAAATTTTTCAATTTCGTATTCTTCGCGGACAAATGATTTAATAACTTTTTCGTTTGTTATTGTTTCGGAAACGTTATTGTTAAGTCTGTCAATCGCTTTCTGCATTTTTGCATATTTTGGTGAAGCAAGTTTTATGATAAGCGCTATTGCACCTGCAAGAAATGGCATTATGAAAAATATAATAAGAGCAAGAGAAGGGGAGAGAACAAATGACATTACAAGTGCTCCCACAAGCATTACGGGGCTTCTGAACATTCCTCTGAGAAGTGTCTGTGTGAAATTTTGAACCTGCGTTACATCATTTGTAATTCTTGTAATAAGTGAGCCTGTTGTAAAGGTGTCAATATTTGAAAAGGAAAGTTTTTGTATCTGGCTGAAAACGTCGCTTCTTATTCCGCATGCAAGTCTGGTTGAAGCCCTGATTGAGAAATTTGCACCGAGTATTCCTGTAATCATCATAAACACGGCTAAAATTGCCATATAAATACCATTTTCCAAAATGTAGGGCATGTCACCTGTTGCGGCACCACGGTTTATAATGTTTGCATTTATGTAAGGGAGTATAAATTCACCACACGCTTCAAGTATCATAAAAAACGGGCCTAAAACAAAGCTGTACCAGTATTTTTTTACATAAGGAAGATACTTTTTCAAAAAATCACTCTTTTCACTTAAAATACAAAAAATCCCATTTGGGATGTGTTTAATTATATATTAATTAAAAGCATTTGTCAAGGCAGGTTAATGACAAGACACAAAATGTTTACAAAAAATAAAAAGGAAAAAATAAACCAATGTCGAATATAATAGACAGAAAATAATTTATGTAAATTTCGGGAGGAAAAATGAAACTTGTAATTGCAATTTTGAATAATGACGATGCCAAAACCATAATTCCGAAACTTATGGAAGAAGGGTTTTCAGCAACAACCTTAAATACTACGGGGGGATTTCTGAGGGCAGGAAACACAACTTTAATGATTGCGACAGAGGAAGAAAATGTTGAGAAAGTGAGAGACATTTTCAAAAAGTACAGTAATGCAAGAAGTGTTGAAAAAACCATTGCAGACGACGATGTAGCTCAAAAACCTGAAGAAGTAAAGGTTGGCGGTGCAGTTATGTTCGTTATGGATGTTAAGGATAACTTTAAGTATTAATAAAAAATAAGCTTGGCCATTTTGTGCAGAAGTACAAAATGGCCAAGCTTATTTTCAACTGTTATTTTCTGGTATTACATTATTTCTGTATTGCAAAGTGATAAAGCGTTTTATCTTAAACGGAATTGTCGCTTTTAAGGGATTTTTTCAAAAACAAGCCAAAAGCAGTATCAATATCTACGTTTACATAAATTTTAGTCAAAAAGGCTCCTCAAATTAAAATACGATAAATTCAATCCACTCTATTTTATTTTCTTTACTTGCTTGAATTTTTATATTTTGTGTCAAATCGCAAAGATTTTTTAAATCCACTCTGCATGTTTTACATATTGTTTCAGGAAAAACGTAGTTTGAAGGTTGGCTTCCTATACCGGGGAGATATGCGATGTTGACATCTGACCACTTAGTCATAAGTTTTTCGTTTACGCATATTTCCATGGAACTTATATCTGAAGATGCACCAATTAAAATATACACATTCTTCCCTTCGGGTATTTTACCTGTTGTGATTTCAAATGATTTCACTTCGCCTTCCGAAATATTTACGGGAAGCGGCTGCCACATGGTAGGTGGGTTTTTAAAAGCCTCGTCTGCCTGCGGAATTATTGGAAAGCGAAGAGGATATCTATGTATATTTTCAAGGTCACTGCATGCAGAGAGGACAGAAAGATTTCTTGCGTATGAGTGATATTTTCTCTGATGGTCGCTTGTAAAAACGATATCTTCTTCGGGGTTTATGAAGTAATTGAAAAAGTAGATGCTTTCTGCACCCTGTGACAAAAATGATGCACAAAGCCCTCTTGCAATTTCAGGAGATGCCACAGAAAGATGTCTGCTTTTTTCATAATTTACATTTGTTTCAACTCCGGGTGCGATTTCTACATTGGGAAGTAAATTCTTCCATTCCTTTATAGGAATACCGCTGTCGCCTCCTGTCCAGCGGGGAGTGGGGTTTATAACGTCTATAAGTCTTTCTTTTGCCCATGCTGCGGGGTCAAAGCCGAAAAACATGGTCTGCTCATAGTCACGCATGACCCTTACGCATATTTTTATGGGATGGGCATAATGCTCTTCCGCCTTCTTAACTATTTTTTTAACTTCACGCATGAAACCTGTCATAATTTCTTTGCACTCATCCATATTATCAGTCAAATATTTAAAGCACTGGATTTCACGCATAAAATCAAGCTCAATTCCAAAAACATCGTACATAAAAAGCTGTTCCTCTATATATGCGAGGAATATATTTCTGACTTCTTCGAAACGATAATTATAACAGGTGCCAAAATACCCGTAGTCTTCACCGAGCAACCAGTCGTTATCGGAGGCTGTTTTTTTAAAGTGACCTATTCTTTCATCGAGAAGAAGAGGATTTGGATGGCAATCGTTCATTCTGAATGAAAGCCATGGGCGAAGTCCCACTTCATGGCATCTTTTTATCCACACGGCGAAAGGCTCTATACCATGTTCTTTTCCTAGGGTGTGATATATGGCAGTACCCCATCCGGGGTCAATCGGCATATTGTTTTTTTTCATTGTTTCACAAAGGTCATATATGCTCGTGATATGCTTTGAAGGGGTAACCGATGTTTGTGCCATAATATTAAATGAAATATCGGTTACATCTGTCCTTTTATATATATCAACAAACGGAAAAAACATTTCTTCTGAAATATTTTTTCCGTTTTCAAGTGTTTTTTGTATAAACGGACAATTTGCAGAGTTTACATCGATATTAACATAAACAGACATAAATAACACTTCCTTTCAGCGACATTATACAATACTGTTCCATTCTTGGCAATATCTTTTTTTTCATGAAAAAATATCTTTTTATACTTTTCAAAATGGTATTTTTTTGCGTACGATATGTTATTGTTAATTGCTACTTGTAATGATAAAATTATTTTATAAAAGGGGGATTATAATTATGTTTAAAATAAAAGAAGCAATTTTTCCGCGACCGCAGAAAATCAAAGCTGGTTCTGAAAAAATAAAAATTGGTGAAAAATCAAAACCGTTTTTTAAATTTGAATATGTGGGAGAGGGAGACGTTTTCAAAAGCGCAGTAGAGCGCATGGAAAAAGCGTTTTCGGAGTATGCCTTCTCAAGTGACGCATCAGGGGAATATAAAATTTCCCTTAAAATCGACAGCGGTGACAAAAGATTTCATGCTGACAGGGGAGGACACTCATGCAACGGCATTGGCCATGAAGCCTACATTATAGATATTAAAACCGAAAAATCTGAAATTGTAGGCTATGATGAGGCGGGTGCATTTTATGGTGCAATCTCGTTTGCTCAACTTATTCACACAGAAAAAAATAATGTTTATATTCCTGAATGTTTTATTATTGACTATCCTCGTTTCCCTGTAAGAGGAATACAAATGGAGTGCAGATACGGAAGCGATTTCCAGACACTCGAGGACTGGAAAAAGGGAGTTGATTATTTTGCCGAAAAGAAAATAAACTTTTTTGAATTTGCTCTTTACGGCTGTTGGGTAAGGCAGTACGACGGGGAAATTGCAGAATATCAGTACATTCCTTTTAAAAACCACCCCGAACTTAAAACACCAAGACAGATAAAGTATTATAGTGTTAAAGAAGGTAAATGGAAATACAAAAAAGATGCACTTCCGACTATGTACGAAGAAGATTATCTCGGAGAGCTTATTAAATATGCAAAGAAGAAAAACATAACGGTTTTTCCTATGTTTAACAGTCTCGGGCATAACACTTTAATCCCTCGTATATATCCTGAAATTTCCGTTGTAAATGAAGAGGGCAATCCGAGCAAAGTATGTTTCTGCACAAGAAATCCCAAAACGTACGAAGTAATGTTTAGTATCTACGATGAGATTATTGACCGTTATCTCACACCAAACGGAATTGACAGATTCAGCATTATGCTTGACGAAATCGTTCCTGTAAGGGGCATTGACAAAAATGATATCGATAAAATTTCTCCGCCGATTTGTCAGTGTGAGCGCTGCAGGGAGGTAAAAATGCCGCAGTTTAATTTTGAAACCCCGTATAAAGGTGTGGTAAGGCTTGATTTACTGGTGGAGTATCTTGTGGCGCTTGTAAAGCATCTTAAAGAAAAGGGAATGAAAACAGTTTACGTTGCCAACGATGTTTTCAGCGTTAATTATGATGCCATAAACGAGGAGCTTTTTAAACTTTTCAAAAAAGAAGGAATTGAAGACACCGTCTGCTTTGAATGGTGGGACTACCGTGATATTGATATAATTTATGACGGGGCAAATTATTCGGAAAGCCACCTTTTCAGAAATGTTTCAAAGCCTATGGCGGGATATTACAGCTGGATGTCATACCAAGACAATTCACATAATATTTACCACATGCTAAATCATAGTGCAAAGCATAATTGGGAAGGAGCACTTGCTTATGGTGCTTTCGACTATAGTCACGACTACAACTACGACGTGTATTCAGAATGCCTGTGGAATCCTGACAGGGTAGACCCTGTAAATAGTGCTGAACGTTATACAAAAAGAGTTTTCGGGGAAAATTATCAGGAAGCAGGAAATCTGCTCCGGAAAGCATATCCATACTGGCGTTCACCAAGTGAATGTGCGAATGAAACAAAAAACCAAAGCGGAAGATTTTCGTATTATACTTCCAGCTATCACCATGTGGGAATGCAGTATCCCCAAGACTATCCTGCAAACAAGTTCAGAAATCTTGACGAAAATCGCGAAATGCTCATGCCCATAATGGATGAAGCCATTCAAACAATGCGTGAGGTTTATGAATATTTTGACGAGAATATATTTAAGTGGCAGGGGGATATCTTCAAAGAAAATGCAATGGGTTATATAGTACATTATGATTATTTTCTCTCTCTTTTAAGAGCAGAAGAAAAGTATAATGAAGACGGTGACATTAACTCCTTTGTGGCGGAAATCAACAAACAGATTATGCAAATTGATAAATATATAAAACTTATTGAAGATATCCGCATGAAGGGTAATCAATACACTCTTATAAGAAATGTATCTGTTTTAAGACAGAGTCTTACAGACCTTCAAAATTACATTGAAGAAACACTTAAAAACGGAGATAAACCTGAAATTGACCTTAAGAATTTTTCGAAATATTTAAGCGATATGTCGTGGTTTTTAAGATAAAAATAAGGGCGGATTTATTCGCCCTTATCAGTAAGTAGTTCCAGCCTCTTTGTTTTATATTGAAGAGGGGAAAGTCCCATAATTTGCTTAAATGCTCTGGAAAAAGAATACTGATTGCCATAATTTAGAAGTTCGGCAATATGTGAAACTGAATGTTTCTGTGACACCAGAAGTTCACACGCTTCGCTTATTTTTAAGGCAGTATAATACTGTCTTATGGAAATTCCCTTAAGCTCACGGAATTTAGAACACAAAAATGTACGGCTATAACTGAATTTTTTGCACAAATCTTCAAGCGAAATATTTGAATAAACGTTGTCTGAAAGATATGCACATATTTTGTCACACACTTCCATGTGCAAATCATGTGTTGATTCAAAGGAAATACTGTGAGGATTTTCCGACTGATTTTCCCGCATAATAGTAATAAGCAGAAGTTCAAGATAATTTTTATACATCTGCTGACCGCCAAGAGGCATGTGCGGAGAGCGTGCAAGATGAAACTTGCCGTTTGTAAGCATAGGATGAAATGCTTTTTTACCCTCTTCCACTACTTTTTTGATTATATCCTGTGAATTTTCAGAAAGTTTACTGTGATGATTTCGAAAAAATTCCATTGCAGTTGATGTGCATACAAAAGAAATATAGTAAGCCTCGGCATATTTTGAGTCACCGAGTTTTGTTAAGTGAAATTCGTTGGGAGCATGGAAAATTATTTCATTTTCATTTACGGCTGTTGTATCATTATTTGAAACTTCTGTTATAGAGCCTTTTGTGACATACACCATTTCCCAGTAGTTACTGTGGCTCTCACCGCGGTCAATGAAGTTTTCTTTTAAAACATTGAGTGTAAAATATACATTTTTCTTGATGTTTATTAAACTCTCTATAGAAGATTCAAAAATTTTCATCCGTGGCACCTCACATCAAAAGTCTATACGATGATTATATAGGAGAACGAGAGGGTTGTCAATACAAAAAATATGAGGAGGTGATAATTTGTTTAAAGGGGAGCTTATTTACTCATGTGATAATCTTTTCCATCTGCAACCGCTCGCTTTGCCTGCAGGACAGCTTATTCAGCTTGCTGATGTGGCATTTGTAAAGGAAAGCGAAATAAATGAACACATGCAGGACTGTGACGAGATAACGTATGTGGTTTCGGGAAGTGCCGATGTTTACTGCGGAGGGGAATGTGTTACACTCTCGCGCGGAGATATCCACTTTATAAAAAACGGTTGCTCTCACAAAATTTTAGTGCCGAGCGGAAACGATTTCAGATACGTTTGCATAGGAATAAAAATAAATTTTGACTATGAACCTATTTCTGTGTTCGCAAAAGCGGATATTCCTGATTTTTTTGTTACAACCGACCAGATTAACATGAAACCGCTTTTTGATTTACTTTTGAGAGAGTGCACTTTAAACGATGAAAGCAGTGCTACGATAATGAACTATTACATTACTGTCATACTTATTAATATGGCACGCCTCTTTTTCTCAAAAGAAGAAAATTTTGAAAAGTCTTACAAAAGAAATAATTCCCAGAACACTTGTTATAATATTTTAAAGTTTATCGACAAGGAATATCCAAAAATAAAAACTCTTACCGATATAGCAAAAGAACTTTCATACAGTGAGTATTATATATCACACCTTTTTAAAGAAAAACTCGGGGTAACAGTTAAGGAATATCTGCTTGATAAAAAAATTGCTCATGCTATAGAAATTTTAAAGACAAGTAATTTAAGCGTTGAACAGATAGCAGAGTATTTAAACTTTACTACAACTCATACTTTCAGGCAGGCGTTTAAAAAAATAACAGGCATGACACCAACAGATTTCAGGCGTAGTATTAATAGCAAGAAATGATGCAAAACACAACAAGAATGTATATGGTAAAATGCTTTGTTTTTGATTATAATTAATTTATAATATATAAAAGGAAAGGAAAGATGGTTATGAAATTTTCAAAAAATGCAAAAAGTTTAGTTGCTGCTTTAAGCCTCATTATGGCTATTCTTTTGTGCTGCATATTTGTCAGTGCAAATGAAGTGGTAGCACTAGACGAGGTTAAGTTTTTCAGCGAAGGCGAACAGATTTATACAAAAGTAGCAGGAGACGTTGTGGCTTATGCATATCTTTCAAACTCTGATGCAGAAGCTAAAGATGTGTGGCTTGTGGCATCGGTTTATAACGGCAACAAGCTCTCAGATATTTCTATCGCAAAAGAGTCGGTTCCCGGCGGAGCTGAAAGAGAAAAATTTGCAACATCAGTAATTTCCGTTAAAGCGGGCGAAGAATGTAAGGTTTTAGTTTGGGACAGCGCTTTTGCACCAATTTGCACACCCGTTTCCTTAACTGATACAAGCAGTGAAAAATCAATCGATTCTTTCGCACTTACACTTGGCGGAAAAACATATAATGGCTACATAAATAATGAAACAAATGTTATAACTGTTCCTATTGATACAAAGTATTCGAATGCTACCGTTGAAACAGGCACTACATCAAATAACATAAAAAATTATGGATCAAAAGACTCATCTCAGCTTTTACCTGAAGAAGTTGAAATAGGTCTTGAAAGTGCAATTCCTACCGCAACGTTCAGCGGAACACTCGACAAAGAGCTCATAGCAGGTGATTTCTCGTCACCATTTGATTACAAAGTAACCGCGGCAGACGGCTCAAGTACAACATACACCGTTGAGGTTGACAGAAATATTATTAAATATGCAAATAACTTTACTATTTTAGGTGGCACTAACGGACTTTCTACATACTCGAATTCCAAACGTTATGCCATGATAGATTTGAACACAAAATATATCGGTTTAACCGGATATGATGCATGGTGGTGGTTAAATGATGTATGGGATTTTGACACATCAAACTTTGCATCAACACATGCGGGTCTTAAAACTGGAATTACTACTGACGGAAGTAACAAATATTTTACACTTGATGCTACTGGCAGAACATCGGCTCCCGCAGAAAATGACATGGCATTTTATCTCAATACACTTTATGCAAATTTAAGGGATAATTCAGGAAGCCATGTAATGGGAAGCGGATACACAGCACGCTTTAAAGTAAGATACGAAGGTGTTACAACAGGTGTTGGAACAATTTTGCCTTCATACTATAATTTAAGTGGTGACAGTGTTTCAGATTCGAATTATTTAACAAAAGGTATTATGTTTTATCTTAAAGCAAATAGCGAAGGAAAGCTTTGTGCATACGTAAAAGATGCTGAGACGGAAATTAAGCTTTCTGATGAAGCCTTTGATCAAAGCGAATGGCTTGAAGTTATGGTAACATATGAAATAAACCCAAATGCCGTAACACCTGCAGAAGGCAACGTTTACTATAATTCCTCAATGTCCTTCTATATAAATAATAAATATCTTGGCAGTGTTAATATAAAATCAGGTGTTCCAACTGTAAGACTTACTGACAGAACACTAAATATCGGATTTGCCTATACTTCTGACAAAATTAAAATGGATATGGACGATTACTTCTTTAGTATGACACCATCTGCTCCTGAGGCAAAACTTTACTCCGCAAAGATGCATGTTGAAGACAAGGTATATAATGGTCTTATAAAAGATAACACTATTAAATTTGAAGTACCAACAGAGCTTTCGACACTTGCTGATGCGAAAATTATAGCAGGCTGTGAGGATATAGGAAATGCAGAGTACAAAATAGACCTTTCGTCAGGAAGTGCTTCTCTTACTGTGGGCAAGGCTGCATACGCAGTGTCAGCCGAAACTGTAACAGAAAAAATAAATGCACCTTTTGAAACAGGAGCATTTGGTGAGTTTGACAACAGTAACTGTTCATACATTTTGTCAACTGAACCGGGAATAACAAATTCCTATGTTCTGTTGTCACCAAGCTTTAGAGAAAATGGTACTACCGTTTCTATTAACGACGGAAAGCTTGTTATAAATAAGACATATAACAGTCCTACCAGTGGAGAATTATGCAAGCTGTTTGTGAAAACTGAGGACTTAACTGAAAGTGTTAAGGGCTTTAGTGTATCGTATGATTTGTGTTTTGAAAGCGGAAGCACTATCGGTACAGCTTATCCGCTTTATGTTACAATGCCTGATAAGCTGGAAACATATTTTTATAATTCTTCGTATCCACTTGTTGACAGATACAAATATTCAGGCTCTGTAACTGCACTTACAGGTAATACTTATACCAGCGGAAAAACTTACAGATTTACTTATGTGTACAAACTGGATAACGGTGTTGTTACGTCGGAAATGTATATCAATGGTAAATATGCAGGCTCGCCGACAAATGCGTTTGGTTCACTTGCAAGCAGCGGGAATGTATTGAATATGTATTTTGATGTTACAAGAAATGGTTATCTTGGTACTATTTCAATTGACAACTTTATCTACAACGTAATTAAGTAATATATAACTGCAAACTGGAGGGAAACATTTATATGGGCGAACTTATCTTCGCCCATATTGTGTTAGAAGGGAGAAATAATGAAAAAGATTTTTTCACTTATATTGGCAATTACAGTGATTTTTTCAGGAGTTTTATGCTTTGCGCAAGATGTTACTGTTATGATAGACGGCGCGCCGCTTTCGTGCGATGTGCCGCCACAGATTATGAATGGAAGAACAATGGTTCCGCTTCGTGCAATATTTGAAGCATTAGGGGCAACTGTTGACTGGAATGATGCGGAAAGAAAAGTTACCGCCACAAAAGAAGGTGTAGAAATAAGCCTTACCATTGACAGTAACACTGCCTTTGTAAACGGAGCAGAAAAAACACTTGACCAGGCGGCAGTTATTGTAGATTCACGCACACTTGTGCCACTTCGTTTTGTGGGTGAAGGTTTTGGTTTATCTGTTTCATGGAACGGGGAGACAAGACTTGTTACAATTTCAAGTGAGAAAAACAGCGAATATAATATAACAGAGGTTACCGCCATAGGACATGACGGAAACGTTCCCAAAAACACCATAGACAATGACTATAACACAAGATGGAGCTGCGAAGGAACAGAGCAATGGATTATGTTTGAACTTGAGGAAAATGTTCCCGTAGGCTACATTGGTGTGGCTTATTATAGCGGTGACCAGAGACTTCAGGACTTTTCAATAGAGTTTAGCGAAAACGGTGTAGATTTTAAAGAGGTATGGAAGGGGCAGAGTATAAATGGTCTTGAAATGCACCCTTATCCTGCCTTGGGAAATGCAAAATATGTAAGATTTATCTGTAACGGCAACACTTCAAATTTATGGAACTCCATAACAGAGGTTAATATTTACCCGCCTACTGATAACGGTGAAATGCCGACAGAGCCTTTTGGAGGACTTTCTTCGGTTGATTCGAGCAAGGTGTCACCCGAAATTTTAGAGGCACTCGTAGAAGTTGAGGACAAAATGGATAAAGACGCAGTTTTAAATTTTCTCTCAAGCCTTTATGACAGTGAAACAGGCGGATTTTACTATGCCCCCTCGGGAAGAGACATGGAAGGCTTTTTGCCTGACGTAGAGTCAACCGCTCAGGTACTTTCTTTCATTCCGAAGGATAAAATGCCTGAGGAACTTAAAACAAAAATTGGCACATGGGTACAGGGACTTCAGGACGAGGATGACGGATATTTCTACCACCCTCAATGGGGAAAGGAAATAAATCAGGAGAGAAGGGGCAGAGACAACACATGGTCTTTGGGACTTTTAAGCTCCTTTAATATGACACCTCTTTACAAAACCGTGGCAGACCGACTTAAAGAAAACCTTGATAAAAGCAGCACATCTTCGTCAGGTGGTACATCCTCGTTGCCTGAATACTTAACTTCGGATGCAGCATTTGATAAGTGGATTTCATCTCTTCCCTGGGACAGCCATCCATGGGGTGCAGGTAACTCGGTAAACGCAGTAAGAAACGAAATTGTTGCGGCAGGCTACTACGAAAGAGCTATTGACTTTATTTATTCAAAACAAAATCCCGAGACAGGTCTCTGGGGCACAAACATGACCCCGGGTATTGATGAAATTTCGGGTGTTATGAAAATATCATCATTTTTATTGCGAGGCTATCCTTATGTTGACAAGGCGATTGAAAGCATTCTCCATGTTCTTGAAAACTACGAGGAAATACGCGGAAAAGATGCAACAATCCTTGATATGTACAACACATGGGTGTCAATCGCGGCAATAGTTCAGCGTTGTGATGACCCCAAAAAGCTTGAAGTCTTCTTCGAAAAAATGCCCGAGCTTTTGAGAATTTCCTGCGAAAACACAATGAAATTTAAAAAGGCGGACGGCGGTTTTTCCTACATGAGAGACAAAAGTATTGCAACGTCGATGGGTGCAAATGTTTCTATGGGACTTGCGGAAGGTGATATAGGTGCAACAACTATTGCTTTCCACTACATAGACCAGGCGTATGCGGCAATAGGTATGCCGAAGCCTGCACGCTTTACCGAGGAACAACTCTTATCTTTCTGGGAAAAGCTCGAAAATGCTGAGCCTATTGAGAAAAGAGAGGCACCAAACGGCTTTGAACAGACATACTCGGAGGGCGAGTTAAGTGATTTTGTTTTGCCGAAGCTTTCAGGCTCTTCCTCTGTTGAAATTACCAAAGACCCATATAGCAGAAGAAACCGCGTGTTATATTTCCAGACTCATGCGGCAGGACAAAACGGCTTTTCTATAAACACACGAACAGACGCAACAGATAAAAGACTTGTTTTTGAAACGGATATTATGTTTGATGAAAACTGCTTTGACCAACACTGGGGACTTATTCGTGTTGGTGACAAGGGTTATGAACTTCGTTTTCAGCTTGCAAACGGATATGTACACTTTCTTGATAAGCAACATTGGTCAGATGCATATCCTATGACATATATTGCAAAAAATGCAATGAAAACTGATGACTGGTACACGCTTAAAATTGAAATAGAACCAAATAAAGAAGAACCAAATAAAACAAAAATAAGATTTTATGTTGACGATACTCTCCTTTCGGAATGTAACAGATATTATCATAACGGTTATCCGGGAACAGAGCCGACAACAGTATTTACAAAAGTAGTATTTGAAAGCTTTAACAGTACTGATGGCGGAGTATATCTGGACAACGTAAAAATGTATGTAGAGGAAAAGTAAGATGAGAAAGTGCATTTCACTTGTATTAATAATTTTTATGCTGACTACACTCGTCACTTTCGGTGCAGAGGATATTTCGCTTATCATTGATGGAGTAAAACTCGAAAGTGATATAATGCCACAGATTATTGAAGACAGAACAATGGTGCCATTAAGAACAATTTCCGAAAGCCTCAAAGCTGAGGTTTTATGGGAAGAAGAGACGGGCAAAGTCACCGTGAAAAAAACTGATGATGAAATAATTCTTACAGTAGGCGACAGTAAGGCTTTTATAAACGGAGAAGAGAAAAATTTAGACAGAGCACCCGTTATTTTGGAAAGCCGTACTTTCGTACCTCTTCGTTTTATTGGAGAGGCACTTAATATGTCAGTTTTATGGTATGACAAGGAGAGAGAAGTTAAAATTTCTTCCGAGAAAAACATGCCTTACGATGTTTTAAATGTAACTGCAAAAGGACATGACGGCAACACCCCCAAAGGCACACTTGATGATGACTACAATACAAGATGGAGCTGTGAGGGTGACAATGAATGGATTTTGTTTGAGCTTTCTGAAAGTATGCCTATAGGATACGTGGGTGCGTCATTTTACTATGGTGACAAAAGACTTGAAAAGTTTTCAATACATTTAAGCGAAGACGGTGTTTCTTATGAAAAGGTATGGGAAGGGGAAAGCGAAAGAGGTCTTGAAATGTTTCCATACCCCGCAGGTGGGAAAAAGGCTAAATATATAAAACTTATCTGCAACGGCAACACCGCAAATTTATGGAATTCCATAACGGAGATAAACATTTATCCTCCGACAGAAAGCGGAGCAATGCCCGTTGAAGCCTTTTCAAATGAGCCTAAGGAAATAATCATTCCTGCTCCTATAAAAGAGGCACTTTTGGAAGTGGAAAATGGGATTGACAAAAAGGCGGTTTTAGACTTTTTTATAAGCCTTTACGACCCTCATACAGGAGGATTTTATTTCTCGCCTTCAGGTAGGGACATGGAAGGACTTTTACCTGATGTAGAGTCAACCGCACAAATTCTCAGTATGTTCCCGAAAGAAAAATTGCCCGCAGAGTATAAAGAAAAGCTCGGCACATGGGTGCAGGGACTCCAGAGCGAAGATGACGGATTTTTCTATCACCTTCAATGGGGAAAGGAAATAAATCAGGAAAGACGCGGTAGGGACAATTCGTGGGCACTTAATATTTTGTCAAAATGCGACATGGTGCCTCTTTATAAAACTGTAGAGGAAAGACTAAAAGAAAATGTTAAAGGGAACAATGAACCCTCTCAGCAGAACAAAAATCTTCCCGAATATTTAACAAGTGACGAGGCTTTCTATAAGTGGATTTCATCCCTTCCGTGGGACACACATCCATGGAGTGCAGGAAACTCATTAAATGCAGTAAGAGGCGAAATTATAGCCGCAGGATATTATGACAAAACTGTTGACTACGTTTATTCTCAGCAAAACACCACGACGGGACTTTGGGGCAAAACAACGAGCCCCACTATCAAAGAAGTTTCTGCGGTTATGAAGGTGAGCACCTTCTTAATGCGTGGCATGGAGCACACGGATAAAGCGATGCAGAGCATATTAAATGTGCTCGAAAACTATGTTGAAAACGCAGGTGAGGATGCCCTGGTACTCGATATGTATAATGCATGGGTTGCAATTCAGACTATTGTACTTCGCTGCGAGAACAAAGAATCACTTAATGCCTTTTATGAAAAAGCACCAGACTTACTGCGCCAGGCTTTCAAAAATATTGAAAAATTCAAAAAGGGAGATGGAGGATATTCCTATTCTCTTGACAAAACAATAAGCGAAAGTATGGGAGCTTATGTCGGAATGGGACTTCCCGAAGGTGATGTAAATGCTACAACAATTTCTCATTTTAACTATATAACCCAGGCATACAAAGCTATGGGAACGGAGCACGAGGGATTTTTCTCTGACGAGCAGATTGATTACTTTTTCTCATCGATTTTAAATAAGGCTCCCGTTGTAAAGAAAAAAGCACCTGCAGAGTTTAATGAGGGTTTTGAAGAAATCAAAATGGAAGATTTCATTTTGCCTAATCTTTCGGGGGATTCAGCGGTTAAAATTTCGGAAGACCCACAAAATTCAGGAAACAAAACACTTTATTTTGAAACGCACAGTGCAGGACAAAACGGCTTTTCCATTAATGCGAAAGTGGATGCAACAGATAAGAAACTTGTGTTTGAAACCGATTTGATGTTTGAGAAAAACTGCATCAACGGGCAGTACGGATGGATAAGACTCGGAAACCGCGGATACGAAATTATTTTTGAAGTAAAAGGAGATAATATAAATTTCCTTGACCGTCCTCACTGGTCAACCAATTATCCGATAACTCCAGTTGCGAGCGGTGCTATAAAAAAAGGAAAATGGCACACTCTTAAAATAGAAATAGAGCCTGATACCCAAAATCACACAGAAACACTAATTAAAATTTACGTTGACGAAAAAATTGTAAATCAGAATAACAGATATTATCATTTCGGAAGTCTTGAGTATAAACCAACAACACTATTTACAAACATTGTTTTTGAAAGCTTTAAAAATACTGACGGCGGAGTTTATTTTGATAATATAAAAATGTATGTAGAGGATAAAGTTTCGTGAAACAAATAATAAAATTTATTTCGGTTTTTCTCCTTTGTACTTTTGTGCCTTTGAGTGCATATTCGGCTGAAGACGGCATTTTAATCACTTTGGGGAATAACAGCGCAAAGGCTTCGGTTTCGGTTTACAAATCTGAAACCGTAAGTGAAATAAAATTAATAATTGCATCTTACAGCGGAAAAAGGCTTACTGCAATAAAATATTCCTCAAAAGCATTGAATGAAGGGGAAAATAATCCTGAAGTTTCTCTGCCTTCTTTAAACGGGGGGAAAAAAGTCTGTGCATTTTTGTGGGACAAAAATCATGCCTTTCTTCTGAAATCCGCCTCTTTGTTTGTTGATAAAAATGAGGCGATATACGAAAAACTTCTGGAAATAGAAGAAAAAATAGACAAAAAAAGCATTCTTGATTTTTTTGTGAGTATGTATGACCCTGACACGGGCGGATTTTATTATTCCGCATCAGGAAGGGACACGGTAGGTTTTTTGCCTGACGTAGAGTCTACTGCACAAATTCTTCATATGTTCCCGGAAGAAGAAATGCCTGACAAGATTAAAGCAAAAATCGGCACATGGGTGCAAGGTCTTCAAAGCGATGATGACGGATACTTCTACCACCCTCAATGGGGAAAAGAGGTCAACACCGAGAGACGTGACAGAGATAACACATGGGCACTTGGTGTTTTGCAAAAGTGCGGCATGTCACCTCTTTACGAAACTGCACAGGAAAGGCTTCAAAAAAGAAGAAAAGTGATGTTACGCTCTGTCGATGACACAAATTATCTTGACAGCGAGGAAAATTTCAAAGAGTGGTTTAACTCACTTGACTTTGAAAATTCACCCTACGGCGAAGCTAACAAATTAAACGCACGATACAGTATGATTTCGGCAAAGGGGTACAGGGATTTGGCGGAGAGCCTTATCATGGAAAAACAAAATAAGGAAACAGGGCTTTGGGGAGCGAAAAATCCTCCCGGTATGGACGAAGTGTCGGCTGTTATGAAATTACACCCATACCTTGACAGCTTTCCAAATGCTGACAAGGCAATAAAAAGCATACTTTATGTTTTGGAAAACTATGACAGTATAGTAGAGAACAGCAAAGCATACATAGTTCATATGTACAATGCATGGGTGGCGCTCGGTGAAATCAAAAGTGGCTGTTCTGAATCCTATCTGGACGAATTTTATGAAAAAGCACCTGCTCTTTTGGACATTGCGTATAAAAATACGGAGAAATTTAAAAGGGATGACGGCGGATACTCATATATGAGGGACAAAAGTATCGGGACAGCCATGAGTGCACCCGTTTCACTGGGACTTTCTGAGGGTGACGTAGGGTCCACGACAATCTCGCATTTTCACTATATTTCTCAAGCCTATGGAATAATAGGAAAGTCGAAAAATAGCTTTTTTACAAAAGATGAAGTAAAATATTTTTACGATTGTCTTTTAAATGCACCTTCCATTAAAAAAAGACAAACACCGCAAAGTCTTACAAAGGATTTTGAAAATACAACACTCTATGATGCGGTTATACCGTCGCTTATAAATGGCTCATCTCTTAAAATTACAACTGACCCTCAAAATGCACAAAATAAGTGCTTGCACTTTAAAACAAGTGCCGCAGGGCAAAACGGCTTTTATATAAGCTGCGGGATTGATGCCAAAGACAAAAGAGTGGTTTTTGAAACCGACATAATGTTTAAAAACAACAAATATCCGCACATCGGATTAATACGCATAGGGGACAAGGGATATGAACTTCGGTTTAAGCTCGATGGCACTATAAAGCTTTACGACAAGAGATACTGGTCGGATAAATATCCGCTGACATATGTCTCGGATACCACGATTAAAGAAGATGAGTGGCACAAATTAAAAATCACTATTGAGCCTGATACGAAAATCCCAGAAAATACTGTTATCAGGGTTTATGCTGACGGAGTGCTTTTAAACACAAATAACAGATATTATCACAATGGGTATGAGGGAACAGAACCATCAACATTGTATTCAAAAATCTTGTTTGAAAGCTTTATGAGTACTGACGGTGAAGTTTATTTTGACAATATAAGGCTTTATAGCGAAGAAAAATCTAATTAAGAGGTGAATTACTATGAAAAAATTACTATCTGTACTTCTCGTAATAACATTGCTGACATTGCCGACAGTGGTGCTGGGGGAAGCAGAGGCAGAGGGCAAAACCGTAGTATACGACGAGGCCCAGGTAACACTTTTCAAACTTGGCATTTTAGACGAGGAAACATATGATGGAGATGCCAAGGTTACAAGAGGCGAATTTATCAACAAAGTAATTAAAATGACAGGGGTAGAGAGCATACCTTTGCCATCTGACAATAAATTTTCTGATGTGACAGGAGAGCATACTTATGCTGCATCAATTTCTATGGCTTGCGATATGGGTATAATTTCAGGATATAGTGATGGTACATTCCGTCCTGATGAAACTCTTACAAAAGAGCAGGCGGTAAAGATACTTATGACGCTTTTGGGTTATGAAGATTATGCACTTTCCTACGGCGGTTATCCAGGCGGATATCTTACAATTGCCGCAGTTGAAGGTGTGTTGAAAAAAATTCCCGTAGGCGACTTTACGGAATGTACATGGAAATCTGCAGCAAGGTTAATTTATAATGCTTTGCACACAGATATTCTTCAGGTTGAAAGTTATCCTGAGAAGAAATATTTTAGCCGTGAAAATGAAAACCCTATGACGCTCTGGATGGGAGTTTTCTTACACGAGGGAACGGTTTCGGCAAACAGCACGACCTCTTTAAATCAGCCACGCGGAGTAAGAGAGGGAACAGTAAAAATTGATGACATTCAGTATTACGAAAATGGAACAGATGCTTCTTCTTTTATCGGATATCCCATCCGTGCTTATTATAAAAAAGATATGGGAGACAACCGAGGTTTAGTGAGTGTTCAGCCCCTTAATAAGATTAAAGAAGCATACTCAAATGCAGAAAATATCAGCGATGCTACAAATGAAACTGATTTCTCATGGTATGATGAAAACGGTGTAACGCAAAATCATTTTCCGATAGCTGGTGGTGCCACAGTAATATATAACGGAAAGTATTATGAAAAGCCACTTACAAAGGAACTTTTAAAGCCAAAAATGGGAAGTGTTAAAGTATTGGACACTACCTATGACGGCATAGCTGACATAGTTTTCATTGAAAATGTAAAAGTATATTTCTTAAAATCTTCTCCGCAGGGTGGTAAGATTGTTGATACATACGATAACGAAACAATAATTATTGACCTTGATGATCCTGCTGTTAAAATAAACGTTATAAAAGACGGCGAAGCATACGAATATGAAAAAATCAAAAAAAATGATGTGCTTACCATTTCCGAAAGCGATGATGGCACACTTTACAATATAACTGTAAGCCGTGAGAGGCTTAAAGGCATTTTGTTGGCAAGAGATGAAGACACTCTTACAATAGATGAATATCAGCTCAAAATGGTTCAGTCAAACAAAGCATATTTAAGCTCACTGAAATTAGGCGAAAAAATCACTTTTTATCTTACAGCAGATGACCGTATTGCAGGATATGGAAACATATCTCAGGGAGGATATGAATATGGGTATCTTATTATCGGTAGTGTAAGTCTTGAGGGAATTGACAGCGAAAAAAATGCTCAGGTGAGAATATTTAAATTAAATGACACCGTTGAAAGCTACGCTTTAAGTGAAGATATTATGCTCGATGGTGAAAGATATGGCACAGACGGAAAATATACTCCAGGCTCTGTTTTGAAAAAATTAGCGGTTATTACACCGGGCACACCTAAAGCTGGCGACAAAAATCAAACGATTTTCTGTAACCAACTTATAAAATTCAAACTTAATGACGAAGGAGAAATTGCTGATATTCTTCTTCCCGCAGATAACACAGTTGAAAATGGCGGAACGGGTGAATATATAGAAGAATTCAGCTTTGATTATTCTGACACAATAAATGGTGTCGCCTACATGGATGTAGGATTTTTAGACGGTATATACACAGTGACGGGCGGAACAAGAATAAAAATACCATCAGACCAACAATGGAGCAAATTCTATAGCGGCGAGGTTTCCGTTGATGATATAGAAAAACAGATTTATACATTTATCGGCGGATGGGTGCAGTCCAGTAATGCGGGCGGAAACAAGGAGAAATATCTGCCTTTGCTTGATGTTTACGATGTTACTGAGGACAGAGCGTGTACCATTATGATACAAAAGGCAAGAGACGGTCAGGTGACAACCACCGAGCCTTATGACATTCCCACTCAGGAATTTTTCCTAGTTGAAAAACTTACAACGACACTTGACGAAGACGGAATGGAAGTTAAGAAGTTATATGGTTGCTATATGGGTGCTTACGGGGAATATGTTTTAGATGTAGAGTCCATAATCGGTGCGCAGGAGTACATGGAAAATCCATATGCGAGCCAGATTTTATCCATAGAGCCTGGTGATGTGCTTCGTATTGCAACAAATACATTCGGAGAAATTACAAATATTATTAAAATATTCACAATGGATAAAGCAAGAAATGGATATTTCCTTAATGCATCCGAGTTTGATGACTGGAAAAACCATGGGTACAATGTTTCTCTTAAAGAGTCGATAAATTATATTCATAATTCAAGCATATCGGCATGGGGCGGAAGCTATCACAATGCAATCCATTGCCGTTACAAAGGTAAGGTTACAGGCGAATTTGGAACTACAGTAACTATAGACCTTGGAACACCAAAAGATGCAGGTAAGCCTATGTCCGAAAGACTTTTGTTTATTGCAAATTCGGGCGGTGAAACATTTATATCTGTGTATGATGAAGAAACAAAAACTGTAAGAAACGGCAGCGTAAGTGACATAAAAACAGATGACCCTTATCAGACAATAGTGGTAAGAAACCGTTGCTATACTGCTAGAGATACAATTATAATTAACAGAAAGAAAAGCTCTGGTGAAATTTACTGGGTTGGACCTTACAATAATTAGGATATTTATTTATCAAAAAATGATACGCCAAAGAAAAGTCTTATAAAGTTTACGCACAAAATCAAGATTATCGTGTACAAAAATGACACTTAAAGGGACGTTTCTATATAAAATCAATAGTTATATCCCCTTAACACGAATTTACTATATCAAAAAAATTATACACCTTGGATTGCATTATGTAACATAAAGATTAAGGATACAGAACTACAAACGGTTCTGTATCCTTGTTTTATGTGAGGATTTGATTCTATTTTGCAGGTTTACACTTTACAATCATTTCAGTAACATCGGTGAGAACGAGTTCTCCGTGCTGATTAAACACTTCAAATGTGAGTTCAACAAGACCGTTCTTCTCGTTTCTTTTTGTAAGGTTAGATACGGTGCAGGTACTTGACAGGACATCCTCTGCAAAGACTGGTTTCATCCATTCTATCTTTGTGGACTTGCCTGCAAGAAGCTCGTCACCTGCCAAATCATTCTCAAGATATTTCGTCCATACGGACATAAAAGACATAACTCCCGGAGCAATAAGCTGACCGAAAATAGTCGACTTGGCATATTCCTCATCTGTATGAAGCGGAATAGTGTCATACTTTTTTGCAAAATCAAGCATATCGTTTTTATGTATGATAGCAGACTCAATTTTTGTTTTAAAGCCCAAAACAAATTCTTCAAAATACATTTTTCTTATACCTCAAATAATGTAATTTTTTATAGGATTATAGCATAGAATGATAACAAAATCAATAAATTGAGTATTAAATTATAAAAAATTTCAAAAAACCTATTGACAAATAAAAATTCAAGTAGTATAATACATTTCAAATTTGAATATCACAAAAAATGACTATGATGAGGACGGTCGGATTGTGGAGCCTGGAGAGAGTTGCCGGTTGGTGCGAGGCAATGGTGAGACTTTCCAATGACTTATCACCTCTGAGTCGGAGGACCGAAAAGCTATGGCTTAGTAGACTCCTTCCGTAATGCTGCGTAAAGGCAAAGGGCTTGTTAGAGCTCGGTAAGTGACGGAAATGCATTTTCCGTAATTTGAGTGGTACCGCGGGTGATTATAACTCGTCTCAAAGGATTCTTTTGAGACGGGTTTTTTGTTTTATTCAAATTCGTAACCACATAGCAAATTTGTCAAAACTGGAAAGGAGACAAAAACAATGGATTACAGTTTGAAAGAAGTCGCAGGCAGAATCCGTGACCTGCGCGAAGCAAAAGGGTATACGCAGGAAGAGCTTGCGAAGCTCACCGGCGTATCTGTGGAAGAATACAAAGTTTTGGAGGAAGGTGAAACAGACTTCAGCTTCACCTTTATCTACAAATGTGCAAAAGCCTGCGGCGTTGAGGTTGTTGATTTGCTTGAAGGAACAAGCACAACGCTTACCTCCTTTGCTATCACAAGAAAAGGTGAAGGTCTTAAAATCGTAAAGAAGCATGGTGTCCAATATAATAACCTGGCACCTAAGTTTAGAGAAAAATTAGCGGAACCCTTCCTCGTTAAATTCCCGTATCGTGAAGAGGAACAGAATGCGCCGATGCAGCTAAGTTCACATAACGGTCAGGAGTTTGACGTTATCGTTAAAGGTTCACTCAAGGTACAGGTTGGCAATCATGTAGACATTCTAAACGAAGGGGACTCTATTTTCTATAACAGTATCATTCCCCACGGCATGATCGCGGTAAGTGAAGGCGGCTGTGAGTTCCACGCCGTTGTACTAAACCCGCAGGACGGTCGGGTCAGCGAGGAATATCCGGAAGCGCCGTTTATCGCCGCAAAGGCAGCTGCAAAAAAAGCGAAAGCAGAAACGGTTGCAGATAAATTTATTACATCGTCCTACGATGAAAACGGCGTATTTAACGGAATCACTTTCCAAAATGACGATACGTTCAACTTTGCTTTTGACTGCGTGGATGCCATCGCAGAAAAGAATCCCGACAAACTCGCCATGATGTGGGTTGCAAATGATAAGACGGACAGACGTTTTACCTTCAGCGATATGAAAAAGTATTCTGCCAAAACCGCAAATTATTTTGAATCGCTCGGCATCAAAAAGGGCGATACCGTCATGCTCGTATTAAAAAGACATTATCAGTTCTGGTTCTGTATGCTTGCCCTCCATAAAATCGGTGCCATCGCAATTCCCGCTACCAATCAGCTTGTGGAACACGATTTCACATACAGATATAAAGCGGCAAAGGTAAAGGCGATTGTATGTACGGCAGACGGCGATGTGTCCGCCGAGGCAGAAAAGGCCGCTGCAGAATTCCCCGGCATGATTAAGGTTTTAGTCGGCGGCAGTAAGAAGGGCTGGAATGATTTCAATGTGGAAATGGAACGCTTCAGCACACATTTTGACCGCACGGAAAACACACCTTGCGGCAACGACCCGATGCTGATGCTCTTTACATCCGGAACAACCGGCTATCCCCGTATTGCCACACATTCCTACAAATATGCACTCGGCCATTATCCGACTGCGAAGCATTGGCATAATGTAAATCCGGACGGACTTCACTTCACAATTTCCGATACCGGTTGGGGCAAGGCACTTTGGGGAAGTCGGATCGTA